>JAERMN010000410.1 GCA_016844625.1 Deltaproteobacteria bacterium | reverse complement strand
CGCATGGGCAAGCAGCCGACGCAGAATAGCCGATCCGACAGCGCGTTGTACTCCTTGGCGAACTGCGTGTTTGCGGCGCGCGCCACGGCGATTTGATACGGCACTTCTTGATTCTTAGCGATGTTGCCGGAGCCGGTGGGAAAGCAGATTGCTTTTTCGATGTCGTACTCGTCCATGATCTTGTGCCAATTATCAACCTGCTGTGCGGCGCTCAATCCTTTCCACGTCCGCGCCATCTCGAAGGAATCCATCATGTCGTTGTCCCACGGCTGATCGCCCGGCCACAATCCCGTCGGCCGTTTGATCCAGGGTTCTTCGAGATATTTGCGAATGTCGGATTGCCGTTCGAGCACGTGGCCGTCGGTGTCGATGACCGGAAAGTTAGCCATGGAAATGCCTCCTTCGCGACTTTTTAGCTTACGAATCTTCTAATCCTGTGCGAAGGTTGGTGTCAATGACGGGAGCGGCGAATTTGAGTACTGGAGTGATGGAGTAATGGGTGTCGGGTTAACGCGGGATTTGGGACGAAATTCGAATTCCGAACTCCGTTCGCCCAACACTCCATCACTCCAACTATCCCCTGACATACGCCGCCAACGCGGCGCGCCAATCGCGCATCGGCGGCAAGCCAAGTTGTTCCGATAGTAAACAGCGTAGCGGCGTGTAGCGCGGCCGGGCGGCGATCCGTTTCATGTCGCGCTCGTGGGTGATCTCGATCAGTGCATCGAGCTGCGCGCCCGTGAGTCCAAGCACGCGCCCCGCTTCGCGGGCGAACTCGTAGTAAGAGCAAACGCCGTCGTTGACGACGTGATAAGTGCCGTACTGACCGGTCGCACGAATCGTCATCACGCGGTCGATCAAATCGGCAACGTAAGTCGTGCTCGACCAGATATCGTCGATGGCGCGCACTTTCTTGCCGGTGCGTAAATCATTGTGCACGACGCAGAGAAAACTCTTCTTGCCGCTGCCGTACACCCAGGACGTGCGTACGATGTAGCTTCGCGCGCAAGCTTCGCGCACCGCCGCTTCACCGGAAACTTTCGTCCTGCCGTAAACGTTTACCGGATTCAGCTCATCTTTAACGGTGTACGGCGCTCGCTTGAGCGGCTCGCCGGCAAAAGCATATTGCGTGCTAAACTGCACGATCTCAGCGCCGACTTCGCTCGCCGCTTCAGCTAAGTAACGCGGCCCGTCGACATTGACGGCCTGGGCTTTTGCTAAGTTTTGTTCTGACTCATCGACTTGGAGCACGGCACAGTTGATGATCAACCCTGGCGTCATCTCGATCACGCGACGCCGTACCGCATCGCGGTCCGTAATATCGAGATCGCCACGCTTCAGCGCCAGCACTTCATGTTCATTCGACAAGCGTCTCGCCAAATGGCTGCCAACAAGCCCAGCCGCACCGGTAATAAGAACTTTCATGGTTCCGACTGTAAAACGAGTCGGAAAAGGCATCAAGCGAAAAGGTGACAACAGGCTGTCGCCCGAGCGAACATCCCATCTCACCACGAAGATCACGAAGGACACGAAGGTTTCGGATGATTAATATTCCGAACTTCGTGCTCTTCGTGTCCTTCGTGGTGAAAACTGTTTTTGGTGTTTTGCTTGTGACCGCGCGGGCGAGGCACTTTGCGGTCAAATTTTTTCTTGAAGAGAGAAGCGCGAGAAGAAATTCCACATTTCTCGGTTGGCGTCGATGATATCGGTCGACGGGCCGAGGATGCGCTCCATGACTTTTTGCTTGCCACCGGGCCAAACGTGGCCGGCGCCGGTGAGCTTCCACAGAACGACTTCCACGCCGTCGCGGCAACTTGAGTAGACATACTTCGTCGCCGTATGACCGCGGTTGTCACGATCAGTGCGCCGTTCGACGACGTTAGGTTCAATCGCGCAACCGTTGTGTTTTACCCAGTTGGCGATCATCCGATCGATGTTGGGATGAAACACTTGGCTCTTGGTCAGCGGAAACGGCGGCCCAAGTCCACCGCTGTAAAGCGCACGCGGATCGTCGACGCTGTGAATATGCATGATCGGAATCGCCCGTGACGATTGGATCGTCGGCAGCACCATACCGCCCGCGACCGGCGCCGCCGCAGCAATAATATCGCTCGCCTGCGCCGCCAACCGATGCGACATCATGCCGCCGTTCGATAGACCGGTTGCATACACTCGGCGTCGATCGATGGGCAGCTTCTCTGCGATTGCAGCGAGCAGCGCGCGCACGAAACCGACATCGTCGATATTGCGAGTCACTGAGAACGCGCAGCAGGTGCCGGCGTTCCAGGTCAGCAATCGGCTCTCCAACCGACCGTTGCCGTTGGGATAGACGGCGACGAAACTCTCGCTATCCGCAACCGAGTCGAGCAATGAGTATTCTTTTTGATTGGCACCATGCCCTGCGCCACCGTGGAAGTTTAGCACCACCGGCAGCACCGACTTTTCGCCAGCGCGCCGCGGCACGTGGACGATAGCGCTGCGCTCGCGCCCACCATGTTGCAATTTTACGGTATGATCTCCCGCGCTGAGCGGCGCATTAAGAGCAGGTGCAGATGCCGCCGCCAAGAAAACAAACACCAGCGCCATCGGGAGAATCACTCTTCTCGGCAAACGTGGCTGGTTCGTGCAGGGCTCGGTCATGACGGAGAAATTATCATCAGCGTCGCTGATGCCAAAAACGAACGGGGAGCCGAAGCCCCCCGCTGTTTACTATTCTATATTATAATCGCTCAACTAATATTCCGGCCGGCGGCGCAGCTCTTCGAGGTCGCGACGCTGACGTAGGATTTCCTGGTCGTTGCGAAGAATTTGCTGATCCTGGTCCGACGCTTGATTCTCGCGACCCTGAATCTGATCGCCAATCAGGCCGCCCGTTCCGGCGCCCAACACCGCGCCGATCATCGCGCCTGCCAAGGGCCGGTGCACTGCCGAGCCGATTAATCCACCGATACTGGCCCCGCCCAAAGCGCCAATGCCCGCGCCCTTTTCGCGAGTCGTAATCGCCCCGCCTGCACAACCGGCTGCCAATGTCGAAACTAGGCTCAAACTCAAAATCAGTTTGGATAGTTTAATCATGATATCGGCCTCCTTGCTCGGTTAGACGAGCGGATTTCACGAATGTTTACGACCGTCGACAAATTTATCGTAAACAATTGGCTTTTCACGATTCAGGTCTTGAAAATGACAAGGGAATCGGCCGGTCAGCGCCGCACAGCACGGCAACAAATGGTGTTAAAAATCCGTTTAGCGCAATCTTTGGATCGTTGCGATGCGGTCGTCGAGGGCCGGATGGGTGGAAAGAAAACCGCCGCCACCGCCGCTGCCCGAGGTGCGGCGAATCCAGGTGAGCGCATCGAGCATGGTGTCTTTACCGTAGCCGGTGCGGCTTAAGATATCGACGGCATGCTTGTCAGCCGCATACTCTTCGCTGCGCCCGTAACCGCGCGCGACTAACTCGCCGGCGACCGGCGCTACGGATGCCGCGCCGGGAAACAGCTGCTGCAATCCTGCCGCGAGAATATTGATGCCGGCGCCCAACACCTGCGCCTTGGCAATGTGGCCGAGATCTTGATGCGCCACTTCGTGGGCCAGCACACCGCGCAGCTGATTGTCATTGGCGCGGCGCAAGAGCCCCAGGGTGACGTAGAATTCACAGTTGCCCGCGTTGGCGGCGTTGATCTCGCTCTGGTTTATAATCCCAACGCGCGTTTGGTCGACACGGCACGGGCGGTCCATAGCCTGCAGCAGCGGCACCATGACGCGGCGCAAACGTTCCGCGTCGCCGGTTTCACCACGCCTTGTCGAGTACGCCGGCGGTGGGGCGGAGTATTCGTCCCGCGGCGCGCGTCGGCTCGGCGCCGATCCCACCGCGCGATACAAGCGGATAGTGTAACGCTCGCAAGCAGCGCCGCGATGGCAGTCGTTAGTTTCATGTTTCAGGTTCCAAGTTTCCGGCCAGCCAAGAATCGAGAACTTGACGACAACCTTATTTTAACCGAGGTGTCATCGCCTGTCGGTACAAAATCCCACTAAGACGCCGGCCGTGTCGGTTCGCTGGCGGTAGACTGCGCCCCACGTTTCTCTTCCACCAATTCAAGATGGACGCTGCCAAAAAGAACTTTACTGCTCATCTTGATCGGCATGCGCCGTTCGTCGGCGGAAATCCAGATGGCCGCCTCATTGACGCGGCCGGCGTAGCCGTTCTTGGTAATGTTTTGAATCCGCGGCACGATCCGGTATGCCTCGACGGTTTTACCCGACTCCAGCTCCACGGGTTCTTTTTTCTCAACGGATAATTCGAGCAGATACTGGTAGCGCCCGCCAAAAACCTTGAAATAGAGCTTATCGCCCACTTTGAATTCCGTGCTACGGGCGAGATACACCGCGGTAATCGGATCAAGCGTATTGTTGGATTCGAACTGATAAATCTTGGTGCGCTTGCCGACCTGCTGGCGATTGACCGCCCAGCGCTTGGTGCGTTGATCGAACTTGGCATCGGTATCGATCACCCTGGAGTTTTCCCGTTGGTTAAAAACAAAATGTGTCGGCGTCAGCGCGCCGGCGTCAAACGTCGAGCTGATCGTGTCGCGCATCTTCCAGATCAGCTCCAGCGCGCCCGAAGTTTTGGCATCAACCCGCACATGGATAACTTTCTTGCCGTCGACCAGCTTGGCAGTCGTATGAACCTGAGCACTCGCCACCGAAAACAAACCGTTCCAAGTCGCCCGGTAGAGGGCTCGTTCACCGGCTTCAAAGGGCAGATACTTTGGCTGATAAGCCGGCACCGCGTCTGGTTTGATCATCGCTTCGCCGGCCCGCGCGTCATTGGCGATGGCGACACCGAAAGCGATAGACAATACGGCAACAAGAATATGTTTTGGACGGATCATAACAACCCTTTAGACGAAGGAATGAGGGAAATGTTTAGCGCTAAACTATCACAAAAGATATTTTGTGAACACTGTTGCCGGCGCTTTCGAGTGATTAACGATCCGCCGCCGTCGACCAACCGTTCGAACCAGCTAAGTGAGCCATTTCGTTGCAGTCACCGGTGAATTTGCTAAGATCCGGCGAACTTGTAAGGAGTCTTATGGTCGTCAATGGCGCAAAGCGTAAACTGTCATTCAAAATAATCATCGCGGCGATCATTCTGCTATCCTCTGCGCCGTCAGCTTGGGCCCAAGAAACCAAGCAAACGCTGGCGGCCGCAGCCATTTTGCCGTCGGCGCAGGCGATCAAGTCTTGCATGAGCCGGCAAGACGGCGCCGAGTGCTTGGACAATCTGATTCGCGAGGCGTTAAAAACTAATTCGACCTTCGATGCGCTACAGTTGATTCAACGTCTTGAAAAAGAAGACCCGGATATCCGGCGCGATTGTCACCCCATCGTCCACGCCATCGGCCGGGAAACTTTCCGGATCAAAGGCAATATTCACGACTCGTTTAACGCCTGCGATCAGACTTGCCACTCCGGCTGTTACCACGGCTCGGTGGAACGGTTTCTGCGCGGTGAAAATATCTACGCGGAAGCGAACAAACACCCGAGCACCGCCGAGCTTAAGCAAAAAGCCGCCATCGCCTGCGACCCGAAGGTCGCGCCGCGCTTCCGCTTCCAATGTCTGCACGGACTGGGCCACGCGCTGCTGTTTTTTTCCGCTTACAAGTTAGCGTCATCCCTGGAAATCTGCGACATCATGGGCGAGGAGTGGAGCCGCGCCTCCTGCTACGGCGGCGTGTTCATGGAGAATGTCTTTAACGCCACGCCGGAAACCCGCGACTTGAGTCCGACCGATTTTCATTATCCATGCAACAAACTTGACAAGAAATACCGCTACGAATGTTACGTCATGCAAACCTCGCGCATGACCGAAATGGGACTCACGACGGCTCAGGTGTTTCACGAGTGCGCCAAGGCCGACGAATTCCGCGAGTCGTGCACGATCTCGATCGGCCGCGATCTGTCTAATGACGTGCGGCTCGGCAAGACCAGCGCCACGGCGGAAAAGTGCGAAATCGCCACCGGCGATTCGCGCTTAAACTGCATACGCGGCGTCATCTATGCTCTCATCGATAATACCTGGGACGGCCGCTATGCCATGCCCTTTTGCGCCGCGCTCAGCCAAGACAGCGACCAGAACGCCTGCTACCGCGACAGCGCGAGCTATCTCAAAAGCACTTTTGAAAAATCGCCCAAGGAGATCGCCACGGAGTGTGCGAAAAACCTAAGCCAACCCCAGCGCTGCGTCGAGCGGTCGGCAAGCTAACCGCACAGCCGAGCGAAGTCTCGCGCGCGGCAAAATTTGAGATATGAAATTTGTAATTTGAAATTCCTCATGGATTCACCGTTCTTAATGATTATCGACGACGAGTTTGGCGTGCGCGAGTCGCTCAAGATGATTTTCGCCAAGACTTACCAAATCATCGAAGCCGACTCCGCCGAGATCGCCATACCCAAGTTTGAACAAGCGCTGCCCAACGTAGTGTTGCTCGATGTCATGATGCCGAAAACCGACGGCTTCGAACTGCTGCAACGGATCAAGGACATTCACCCCGGCTGCGCCGTGATCATGCTAACCGGGGTTAACTCTCAGCAATTAGCCGACAAAGCGAAAAACAGCGGCGCCTTCGATTTTATTGGCAAACCGTTCGACATCGTCGAGCTACGCCAGAAAGTCGCCCGGGCGTTTGCACAAGTAGCGCAAAATTTTCCCTCGTCATTGCAAGAGCGCTAACCCATCCGAGGGTAATAAACGAAGTTACTTCGCGGCCGGGGTATTGACCCCCGCGCTGATTGTAATATCGCAAAGGGGATGCTCGCCCCCTTTGGAAACCCCATTAACGGTTCCACGCTAGAATGAGCGTGGTCAACAACAAATTGAGACCATGGCCAAAAGCTCCCGGCGACCGATTCAGCTCTTTCTCCTCGTCATCTCTCTCGTCGCCGGTTGCGCTCAACTCAAACAGTGCGCTTACCGCGGCATCAACCGCGATCAATGGCAGCAACCGGAAAAAGTCATCGCCGCGTTGCAAATCCGCCCTGGCGACCGGGTCGCCGACCTTGGCTCCGGTGGTGGCTACTTCACTTTCAAATTGGCCGCTTCGGTCGGCCCGACGGGAAAGGTCTACGCTGTCGACGTCGATCGGGAGATGGTCGACCTTATTGAAAAACAGGCGCAAAGGGATGGTGTCAAAAACGTCGAAACGATTCTTGCCAAAGCCGATGACCCACTACTGCCGAAAGACGGTGTCGATCTGATCTTTACCAGCAATACGTACCATCACTTCGACGATCGCATCGCCTACTTTACCAGTTTGCGCAAATACTTGACGCCGCGCAGCGAGTTTATCAAACGGGAGATGGAACAGGCCGGCTACACATTGCGCCAAGAGTTCGACTTCTTAGACCGCCAATCGTTCATCGTATTCACCGCCGCTAAATAAACATAGCCGGTAGTCCGGATGAAGCAGCGCGCATTCCAGGATTCCCAGGATTCCGTTTTAGTCCATCCAGGCTATAACGTCTTCGCATTTATCGCGCGCAAACGATTCTTCAAAGGAGCGCGGGTTTTCTAACCCGCAAGAATACGCGGACAAGAATGTCCGCGCTCCTTTAGACGCCGACCTTCGTGCTCTTCGTATTGCCGGTCGCTCCTACATCTTCTTTGCGTACTTTGCGTTCTTTGCGG
>JAERMN010000054.1 GCA_016844625.1 Deltaproteobacteria bacterium | reverse complement strand
ATCGCGAAGTAGCCCGACATCGACCCGCCTTCCATAGTGCCCCACTGATAAATCTTTTCAGCATCTTTGGTCGGAATCTGAATATCGATGCGCGGCCGGCACACCGCCTCTTGCCGCGCCAGCTCACGATAGGCCTGGTCCAATGCGCCCATGGTGACTTCCATGGTCAAAACTTGCTTAACGTCATCATTATTGAGAAACAGCATTTCTTCCCATCCCCTTTTGCGTCCTTTGCGTTGTTTGCCGCTAACTCTCCAAATCCGAGCAAGGGCTGGTCACGACCGGCCCCTACTTTGTGATCTCTGTGCCCTTCGTGGTGAATTCTTTTTTCTTCTCCAATTGCAGCGGTGCCGCACCGCTGGCTTTGCCGACATTGCCATCCTGCCGTTCGCGCGGATGATATTTCTGGTGCACCGCTTTGAGCCGGGCGCCATCGACATGGGTGTAAATCTGCGTCGTCGAGATATCGGCGTGGCCCAACATTGATTGTACCGAGCGCAGGTCGGCGCCGCCTTCGAGCAAGTGGGTCGCAAAGGAGTGGCGCAGTGTGTGCGGCGTGACTCGCTTATCGATGCCGGCAAGCAGGGCATAGCGGCGAATCAGTTTCCAAAATCCTTGGCGCGTGAGCCCTTGCCCGGCACGGTTGACGAAGAGATATGGACTGGATTTACCTTTGAGCAAATGCGGCCGGACATCGTTGAGATAAGTCGATAATTTTTGCCGCGCCCATTGGCCGAACGGCACGGCTCGCACCTTCGAACCTTTGCCCTTGACGGTCAGATAATCGCCCTGAAAATTTACCTGCTGGGTCCGTAACGTTATCAATTCCGAGACCCGAAGGCCGCTGGCGTAGAGTAATTCCAACATCGCCTGATCGCGCGCACCGAGCATGGCCTTAACGTCGGGCTGGCTCACGAGCTTTTTTACATCATCGGCCGAGAGCGTCTGCGGCAGCTTGCGCGTCTGCGCCGAGAACAGGAGTTTGGGCACCGGGCTGTCATTGACCAAGCCTTCGGTTTCGAGAAAACGATAGAGCCGGCGTAGCGTCACCACGTGGCGCGCCACACTGCGCGGGCTCAATCCCGCACTGCGGAGCGAGCCAAGATAAGATCGCAGGTGAATCGACGCGACCTTCGGCCAACAGCTAATCCCCTGGCCGATCAGAAACTCGGCGAGCCGGTTGAGATCGCGGCTGTAGGCCTCGATGGTATTTTTCGCCAGTCCCTTCTCCACGCTCGCCATGGAGAGAAACGAATCAATGTAAGGACTGAGCGACTCGTTCACTGGGCTCACTTTGTCGGGCAAGCATTTGGCGTAAGAAAATTCTTACGCTCTCGACGTCTTCTGGGTCGCTCAATTTGCCACCCGATTGATCGGTGACGTAGAACACGTCGGCGACCTGGTCGACGTTGGTGGAGATCTTCGCTACGTGAATTGACAGGCCGAGCTGGTGCAGGCTGTAGGTGATGGTAAAGAGCACGCCGATACGGTCCTCGGTGAAAATTTCTATGACCGTAAAATCGTCCGACACGTCATTATCGATATTGACCACGGTGGAAACTTTTGGCGCGTGGCGCTGCAAATAAAAAGCCGGCTTGGACGATTCAACCAGCTTGGCCACGTCGACCTTGCCGTCTAGAACTTGGTCCAGCAGTGCGCGGAACTTATTCCACTTTTGCTCCGCCATGACAATTTCAGCGCGGCCATGGTGGGATATTCGGAAGACATCGAGAATTCGCCCGTCGCTGGCGGTAAATATGCGCGCGTTGAGAATATCGAGACTGAGCGCCGTCAATACGCCGGTGATCGACGCGAACAATCCCGGCCGGTCCTGCGAGCAGACCACCACCGAAGTACAATCGCGTTCGGGAAAATGCTCAATCACCACCTCGGGTTTCTTACCGCCAAACTTCTCCATCAACTCGTAGTGGCTCGGAATATCGCTCTCCGGCGTCGAGATAAAATAGCGGTCCGGCATGATTGCGATAAAGCGCTCGACCTTCTCTTCTTCCTGGGTTTCTTTGAGTTGCTTGCGCGCGCGATTCTGCACCCGGCGGATCGCCGCGCGCACGTCTTCGCGCTGAAACTCACCCTTCTCAACCTCTTCGAGCAAATGCAACGCCTTGACGTAAAGTTCGCCTAAGAGCGACGCTTTCCACGGATTCCAAACTTCCGGCCCGACCGCTTTGACGTCGGCGAAGGTGAGCAGATACAGCATCTTGAGATTATTGACGCTGCCGATTGTCTTGGCGAATTCGAAGATCGTTTTTTCATCTTCCAAATCGCGCCGGAACGCGGTGTTGGTCATCAGCAAATGATGCAGCACGAGAAATTCCACCATCACGCCGTCGTCGGCATTGAGACGCATCCGTCGGGCGATCGGTCGAACCATCTTGGCGCCACGCTCCGAATGGCCGCCGCCGAAGCCCTTGCCGATATCGTGCAACATCATGCCAAGATATAGGAGTTCGATCTTCTCGGTCTCGCGGGCGATCTGGGTGAGTAGCGGCAGCGCGTCGATATAGTCGCCGGCCTTGAGACGTTCAATTTCTTTGATCAGTTTCAACGAATGCTCGTCGACCGTGTAGATATGATAGGCATCGTGCAGCGCCATACAGAGAAGCCGGCCAAACTCCGGAATAAACGCGCCGAGCACGCCGCTGCGATGCATTTCCAACAGCGTCTCGTAAACGCGTTCCTTCCATTTGAGAATGCTGAAAAACGCCTCGTTCGCCGCCTCCGAGCGGTGAAAATCGTCGTCGATCAAGTTTACATGTTGGCGCAAACACTCGCGCGTCTCATGGCTCAACTGGCAGCGATATTTTTGCGCATCGTCGAAGATCGATATTAGATTTTCCGGATGCGCCGCGATCACTTCCGGCTTGGTAACGTTGATATGGCCGCGCGATACTCGTATGCCTTCGCGCAAAGCGCGACCGAAGCTTAACTTATCGGTAAAGCGCGGCTTGTCGCACTCGGTGACTCGATGAATGATCAAGCTCGACAGCCGGCTGATCTGCGCCGCGTGGAGATAATAAGCGCGCATGAATACTTCGACGGCGCGCAGACTCCCCTCGCCTTCGTAACCGAGCGCGCTTGCCACCTTATCTTGATGTTCGAAGGTCAGCTGGTCTTGATGCTTGGCGGTGGAAAAATGCAGTTCGTTTCGGACTCTGAGGAGAAAATCTTGCGACTCTTTCAAATTGGCCACGTCGGCGGCGCTGACAATGCCGTTGAGCGCGAGGCTGTCTAAATCTTTCGTTTTGAGCTTGGCGCGGGTGATCCAGCGCGCCGTCTGGACATCGCGCAGCCCACCCTCGCCTTCCTTCACCTCCGGCTCGAGCATATAGATCGAACCGCCGTAAGATTCATGGCGCAGCCGGCTTTCATCCTGTTTTTCCCGAACGAAACGAGCGATGCCCTTTTTGAGCAGTTTATTCTCCACCATCTTCTCGAATTCGCCGTAGAGCGTAAAGTCGCCGGACAAAAAGCGCGCATCCAGTAACGCCGTGCGGATTTTCATGTCGCCCTCAGCCAAGCGCACACAATCGGCAACGCTGCGCGTCGCGTGGCCGACCTGCAATCCGCTATCCCACAAGGTATAGAGCAACTTTTCCGTGAGCGCTTCGACGAACGGCGTGACTTTCCAACTGTGCAGGAAAAGTAAATCGATATCGGAATGCGGATTGAGCTCGCCGCGCCCGTAACCGCCTTGCGCGACGATGGCGAAGTGCGGCGTTTGACCTGGAAAATGATAGAGAAGATCGGCGCTGATGGCGCCCAACAGATGACGAATCAGATGATCCATCACGGTCGAATAGGCCGCGGGCCCGGCCACGGTCGAGATAGCTTTTAGCTAGACTCTTTAAGTCGGGTTCGACCTTGGTGTCATGGAGCAACGCTAAAGAGATGGCGACCGCGTCCATAGGATCGTCTCAAAGAGTTCGTGCGATGAGGTTGGATTGGGCGTATTTTTGGATGCCCTGCATGAGCGCCTCGACCATCGCGTCCTGGGCGCTTGGTTGGGCCATCGACCGCCCTTCAATAGAGTTCGTAATAAAAAACATTTCGACCAACACGCTGGGCATGCGCGCGCCGACGAGCACATAGAACAGCGCCTTCTTGACGCCCAAATCTTTAACCTCGCCGAACGCTTTGGTCATGCCGCTAACCGCCGAGTGCTGCAACCGATGCGCCAAGGTGATCGAATCTTCAAGTTTCATATTCTGCGTCATGTCGCTCAAGATAAATTGCAGATCGGAAACATTTTTTGTCGA
Source organism: Deltaproteobacteria bacterium (assembly GCA_016844625.1). Lineage (GTDB taxonomy): Bacteria > Desulfobacterota > Binatia > UBA9968 > UBA9968 > DP-20. The sequence continues at coordinate 15,367 of JAERMN010000054.1, read as the reverse complement.
CCTGCCGTTCTCTCGGGCAGCGAGCCGCAACGCCGCCTCGTCGGTGGTGTTGTCGAGATAATAAGTTTCGACGCCCTTGGCTTCGCTATTGACGCTGGCGTTCATGTGCAGAGAGATGAACAAATCGGCGTCTTCGGCATTGGCGATCGCGGTGCGATTTTCCAACGGCACATAGCGATCGTCCTTGCGCGTCAAAACCACTTGTATGCCCATCTCGTTTCTTAATTTGACGGCGAGTTTTTTTGCGATGTTGAGCACGAGATCTTTTTCCGCGCGCCCGCCGATACCGATGGCGCCCGGATCTTTACCGCCATGGCCGGGATCCAACACGATCTTTCGAATCCCGCCGTTCGCCGCCGCGCTCGGTGCCGGGGCTTTTCCCTTTACTTCTGGCTTACGGCGAGCAGGCGCCTGTCGCGCTGGCGTCTCTCTTGCCATCCTATTTTCCGGCGCCTTGTGGCCCTGCACGTCGACAACCAAACGATAGGGATCGGGAAGGAGAAAAGCGTTGTGGGCTCTGAGACTATGCATATCGAGCACAACACGAACCACGTCGGCGCTATATTGGCCGATGCGAATCTGCTTTAGCAGCCCATCCTCGACGACCACCGGCTCTTTAGACGCGAGCGCCAAGCGCGCGCTAGTAATATCGATATAAATACGCGGCGGCGTTCCCTTAGCCAAATCTTCTTTCAACTGACGTATTTCATACTTGGTGTCCTGCGACAAATCTAACATGATGCGCGTGTAGTCCGGCGAAGATAAGAATCGAAGCCCGGTCACCTGGGTATTGTCGCTCGCCGCGGCGGCGTCCTTCGTTTCTTCATAGCCGCTACGGAGCGGCGCCTCTTTGTCGTTCGGCTTGGATGTTGCCGTCGTGGCCGCTAGCGATTCTTTAATCGCTTCGCTCTTTTGGCTTTGCGCTAATGCCGCTTCATTCTGAAAGCTCGGCCATGCTATCGCCAAACCACACCAGACTAAGGCCCAGACAAAGCAAGAGAGTCGGCAGCGTCGGTTCATTCTTCACCTCGCAAAAGTACGTCACTTCTTGGCCGCTTCGGAAAGCTCATGAAGCAGGTTCAGCGCCTCGATGGGCGTCATCTGCGCGACATCGAGCTGCGCCAACCGATCGCGATAGCGATTATCGGCCGGGGCGAACAGGCCCATCTGCAGCGGCGGCTCAAGGGCGCTTTGACTCCTGGCGCCGAAACGTTCACCGCGGTTGCCTTGACTACCTTCGAGCTCGGCCAGAATCTCTTTAGCCCGTTCGATCACACCCGCGGGCATGCCGGCCAAACGCGCCACGTGGATGCCGTAACTGTGGCTCGCCGCGCCCGCGGTTAAATTGCGTAGAAAAATTATCTCGCCGCGCCATTCCTTAACGGCAAAGTTGAAATTCTTAATCCGCTCTTTGGTTTCCGCCAACTCGGTCAGTTCGTGATAGTGAGTCGCAAACAATGTCCGCGGCCGGCTTTCGTTATCGTGCAGCGCCTCGGCCACCGCCCAGGCGATCGAGATGCCGTCGAAGGTGCTCGTGCCCCGTCCCACTTCATCGAGCACAATCAAACTGCGCGCCGTTGCATGGTGCAAAATATTGGCGGTCTCTTTCATCTCGACCATGAACGTCGATTCGCCGCGCGCTAGCGAGTCGGCGGCGCCGATGCGCGTGAAGATTCTATCGACGATGCCGATCTGCGCCTCGGCAGCCGGCACAAAGCTCCCCATTTGGGCAAGAATGGTAATCAGCGCCACCTGGCGCATGTAAGTCGACTTGCCGGCCATGTTGGGGCCGGTGAGCAAAATGATCTGTTGCTCGCTCGGATCCATGCGGCAGTCGTTGGCGACGAAGGCGCCGTGGCCGAGGGTATTCTCGACCACCGGATGACGCCCTTCGCGAATCCACAGGCTCACGCCAGTGTCAAGCTCAGGCCGAACAAATCGGTGCGCTTCGGCGACCTCCGCCAAGGCGACCAAGATATCGAGCAGGGCCAACGCATTGGCCATTTTTTTCAAAGCCGGATAATGCGCCGCAACTTCTTCGCGCACCCGCGTGAGTAAGGCCATTTCTAATTTTTCGATCAAGCTTTCGGCGTTGAGCACCTTGGCTTCGTATTCTTTGAGCTCCGGCGTGATGTAGCGCTCGCCATTGGCCAAGGTCTGCTTGCGCAGGTAATCGTCGGGCACCGCTTTGAGATTGGCATGGGTCACTTCGATGTAGTAGCCAAACACCCGGTTGTAGCGAACTTTGAGGGAATTGATGCCGGTGCGCCGCCGCTCGCCGGCTTCGAACTGAGCGATCCAATCTTTGGCGTGGGACCTCATCGCGCGAATCTCATCGAGTTCGGCATCGAAATCGGCGCGCATAAAGCCGCCGTCTTTGAGCGCAAACGGTGGATCATCGACGATAGCGCGCGCGATCAGGCTCACCACCTCCGGCAAATCAGCCAAGTCGGCGCGCGCGCCTGTGAGTATGGCCGCATCGACGCCATTAAGCGTTTCCCGGAGCGCACCGACGCCATTAACGGTTTCTTTGATCGCGACCAAATCTTTCGGCGACGCGCTTCCCGCCATCGCTCGCCCGGCGAGCCGTTCCAAATCTTGAATCTTTTCCAGACCGAGCCGCAACTCCTGGCGCCGCGAAAAGTTTTGCACCAACTCCTCAAGACCGTCGTGACGCGCACCGATCGCGCGCTCGTCGAGCAACGGATATAGCAGCCACTGGCGCAGTCGGCGCGCTCCTATTGCCGTAAGAGTGCGGTCGAGAATTGCCAGCAGCGAACCTTTGCGGTCGCCTTGATAGTTGACGACCAATTCCAAATTTACTCGCGTCGCGTCATCTAAGACTAAATAATTGGCAACCGCATAGGGTTCGAGATCGCGCAGAAGCTTTAGCGAATCGCTGGCGTTAGCTTGCAAATAAGCAAGAATCGCCGACGCGGCGCCAATGCCGTCGGCGTAAGTGCTCATTTGATCGGCGAACTCCGGCATCACCCGGCTCTCAGCCGACGCGCCGAACGCCTCGTCCGGCGATCGACTGAAATGAATCCACGGATATTCTTTATAGAGCCGTTCACTGAGCCGACTATCGCGGCTCGACAGCAGGAGTTCGCTGGGGCGAATTCGACCTAGCTCGTCAAGCAGCGCCGCTTCTTCGGCGATCTCGGTACAGCGAAATTCCCCGGTGGTGATATCGGTCAGCGCCAGACCGAAACCTGTGGCTCCCTTAAAAACCGCGGCGAGAAAATTATTGCCGCGCTGATCGAGCGCCTCCACCGCCGTCACCGTGCCCGGCGTGATCACGCGCACCACTTCGCGTTTGACCACGCCTTTTGCGAGCGCCGGGTCTTCGACCTGTTCGCACACGGCGACTTTGTGGCCGGCGTCGATTAACTTTTGAATATAGGGCTCGACGGCATGATGGGGCACGCCGCACAGCGGCACTGAGGCGTCATCGCTTTTGTTGCGCGAGGTGAGCGCGATATCGAGAATCCTCGACGCCGTATGAGCGTCTTCGAAAAACATTTCGTAAAAATCGCCGAGACGAAACAATAAAATGGCGTCCCGGTAGCGCTCCTTGATCTGCAGGTACTGCTGCATCATCGGCGTGACTTTGGTCGCTTCCATTTTTTGGTGCTGCAGCTTTCCTCGTGGCGAATCTGGCGCCGTCCCAGGTTTATGTTTCACCACGAAGGCACGAAGGTTTCGGATATCTAAATCTTAAACTTCGTGCTCTTCGTGTCCTTCGTGGTGAATATTTCTCTGCGGTTAACCCAGAAGATCCACTTTTACGCCAAGCCTCTCCGCTTCTCTTCCAGCCCGCGCAATCCGCGGCCCGGCTTGCGCGCCAAGCCGAGTGCGATGCGTTTCACCTGGCCATCCAGTTCGCGGATGAGACTGCCAATGCCCAGCGAGACGACGAACTGCCGCTTGATGGCGTCGAGAATTTTTCGCCGGTCGTTGGTTAAAACGAAAAGCTCCTCGCCGTCGGTTAAGTATTTTAGGGACTGCGCCGGCCGCTCGGTGCGCGACGCATTGTCTTTGAGAGGTTTTAAGCAGCGGCGAATTTTCTGCAAGGTTAATCCATGGCGCGCCAGGTCTTGCACCACCTTGAGGCAAACTAAATCATGAAACGAGTAAAGCCGCTTCGTACCGCGCCCTTCGGCCAACTTCACCGAGGGCCGGATGAAGTCCCGCTCGTCCCAGTATTGCAACTGGCGCAGGCTCACGCCGACAATCTGACTCGCCGTCTTACTGTCGTAAGTATCCATCAAACCATGGCAAGCTTGCTGTTATAAATGAAAACAATCCTGTTTCCAAAAAAATAGACGCAACATGCCGCAAAGTCAAGGAAAGTGCTAGCCAAGGATATTTGAAATTTTCGCCCGAATTTGGCTTACGGAATCGGCAAAGAAAATGTCTCGTGTAAAGACCGCCAAGAAAAGCTCGAAATTCAAAATCCGAAACTCGAAACAAATCCAAATGATCAAAAAACCCAAAATTCAAAACAAGTTTCATTCGGATTCGAAGTTTTGGAATTTTCGGATTTTAAGTTTGTTTGGTGGCGAGTTTGTTTCGGTCCGCGGGGCTGCTTTCGTGCTTCGAATTTCGGATTTGATATTGGAGGTTTGTTTCGATCCGCGAGCCCTCTTTCGATATTCGGATTTCGGATTTTCTAAGGTAAGAATCTATTGACGGCTATCCAAGGATATGGTGAAAAAACCTATGACCTTTCCCGCGAACCTGCTGGTCGGCACTTCGAGTTGGTCGAGCAGCGACTGGCTCGGTCCATTTTATCCGCCTAATCTGAAACCGGGCCAATTCATCGAAGCCTACGCGCGCAAGTTCCCCGCCGTCGAGATCGACTCGACCTACTACAGCATTCCGCCGCCTCATGTGGTGTCCAGTTGGAGAGAAAAAACCCCGCCGGGTTTTATTTTTGCGGCGAAAATCCCTGGCGCGATCACGCATGAAAAAGTGCTCAAGGACTGCCAAGCCGAATTCACCACGTTCTTGAAAAATATTTCTCTGCTCGGCGACCGGTTGGGGCCGCTGCTGCTGCAGTTTCCCTATTTCAATCGCAATGCCTTTCCCTCCCGCGACCCGTTTGAAAAACGGCTGCGCCCATTCCTGCAAAGCTTGCCGAAAGAATTCAAGTTCGCCTTGGAAATCCGCAACAAAAACTGGCTGAGCTGGGACTTTCTCGAACTGTTGCGCGAGCACCGAGTGGCGTTTGCCCTGGTGGCGCAAGCGTGGATGCCGCCGATCGACACCTTGGCCAAGGCGCTCGACCTCGTGACCAGCGATTTTGCCTACGCGCGCTTCATCGGCGACCGAAAAGCGATCGAAGCAAAAACCAAGCGCTGGGACAAACTGATCGAAGACAAAACCCCGGAGATGACTGTGTGGGTCAATGAACTGAAAAAGATCACCAACAAGGGCGTCAAGACTTACGCCTTCTTCAACAACCACTACGCCGGCTTCGCGCCAGGATCGGTCAAACAATTCGAAGATTTGTGGAACAGCGGGTGAGCCATTTTACTTGACGGACGATTCGCGCCCGACGTATGCTCCCGCTCGGCTAGCAGGTTGCTGAAAAGCCTCTATCGGAGTCCTTCGACGGGGCTCAGGACAAACCGGGGATTACGATTTTCCGTTCATGCTGAGGCTCTCGAAGCATTCCGAAGCTTTTTTCAGCAACCTGCTCGAGTCGAACCCGACTTCTTTTAATTTCGGAGGTGTCCCATGGCAGGTAACGGAAACGAAAAAAACGCGCTTCATCTCGCCACGCATTCAGGCTGGTACCGCTTCGAGCGGCGCGGCGAGAACTGGGAGCAAGCCGACCGCGCCCTAACCTTTTGGCAGATAAGCTGCATTCAGGTTGATCCCGATAATCCCAAGCGAGTTTTCGCCGGCACGGAGCACTCCGGCATGTTTGTCACCAACGACGGCGGCAAAGAATGGACTCGCGCCGAACCGAACGTGCCTTGCTTGGAAATGTCGGCGCTGTTGGCGCTGTCAGGCAAACTCCTGGTCGGCACTCGTCCGGCGGCGCTGTACGTCAATTCCGCGGGCAAGGGCTGGCAAGAACTCAAAGGCGTGCGTCACGGCGCTTTCGGCGGCACGTTCCCGCCGAATCCCGATCTGGCGCCGCGCACCCGCGTGCTAACCCAGGAAAACAAATCAGCCGGTCGTCTTTATGCCGGCATCGAAGTCGGCGGCATTTTGGTCAGCGATGACGACGGCCAGAACTGGACCAAGTGCAACGACGGCCTGACCGACTGCGACATTCATCAAATTTTGCCGGCTAAAACACGCCCGGGCCTGGTTGTGACCGCTTGCGGCGAAGGCGTCTCGCGCAGCACCGATCGCGGCAGCCACTGGGAAAAAGTCACGCCGACCGGCAATCGCACCTACGGCAATGCCCTTGCCGAAGATGACAACGGCAACATTTACCTCGGCATCACTCAAGACCGGCCGCGCACCTGGACGCGCGCCGGCCGAGCAAACACCGCGATCTTTAAAACTCAAGACGGCGCCAACTGGGAACTCTTAAGTGAAAAAATGAGCGGCGGTGTCATGGACATCTGCACCGCGGCGGATGGCAACGGCGTGTTGATTGCGACCGCGGATGGCGAAGTGGTGCAGGTAAATTCTTCCGGGAATACTAAAACCCTTGTCAGCGGGCTGCCGTGCATCAATGCGTTAGCATTGGGAGCATGAAAAAAGTTTCGAGCTTAGAGTTTCGGGTTTCGAGTTCCACTCCCAACCGGAAACTCTAAACGAGAAACCCGAAACTCACAATTCTCAAGACGCCGAGAGTCTCTGATATTTGCCTTTGAAGAAAAGCAGCGGCCGGTCGCCGTTTGCCGCGACGTTTAGAATCTCGCCGACAACGATCGTGTGATCGCCGCCGTCGTGGCATTGTATGATCTTACATTCGACTGATCCCAGCGCGCCGTCGATCAGCGCGGCGCCGTTGCTGCCGACTTGCCACTTCAAATCGGCAAATTTGTCGGCGCCCTTGGTAGCGAAGCGGCGTGAAATATCTTCCTGATCTTCACTCAAGAAGTTGACCGTGAAATAATTAGCCGGCTCGAAGCAGGAATAACAAGTCGCTTTTTTGTCCACGCTGATGATCGCCAAAGGCGGGTCGAGCGACAGTGACATGAAGGCATTGGCCGTCAACCCCTGCGGCACTCCGTCCTTATCCCTGGTCGTAATCACGGTAACGCCGGTGGCAAAATGTCCCATCACGCGGCGGAGTTCTTGCGCTTCGATCGCCATGTCTTGTCTCACTCTTTCGAAAGTTTTCCATGTGGTAGCAGAGCCATGGAGCGACTGTCAATCGACGCAGCGATTGGTTCATGCATGCTAGACGAGCCGACACTGAACATGCTATTCAATGGCTATAAATTAAATTAGCGGGGGGATTGAATATGGCCGTACAAGAACGCCAAGCCGAAAATGGTTTTGATCGATATATCGCCGAGGTCCGCGCTGTTTGGGGTGACGGCAAAGATCCGCAATTGCCATTCAGAGTACAGGCGCTAATGGAGAAACTATTTGCCTCGACAAAACCAGATGACCCGTGGATGGCGGAGATCATCCGCGACGGCAAACCGTCCCGCGAGCTTTACCGCGACCCAGACCTCGGCTTCATTCAAATGGGCCATGTACACAAGCAAGGCCACGGCAACACGCCCCACGATCACGGCCCCTGCTGGGTGGTCTACGGCGGCTACACCGGCGTCACTGAAATCACCAAGTATAAACGCACTGACGATGGCGCACAGCCAGGCAAATGTACCTTGGAAAAAGAGCGGCTCGACAAGCTCACGCCTGGCACTGTCGTGCCCTATCTTACCGGCGACATACACTCGACCAACGCCGTGCAAGGACCGGGCGTGGTGTTTCGCTTTTTGAGCTACGACCTGGATAAGATCGACCGCAGCCGCTACAACCAAGAAAAGGGCACGGTCATCCCGGTGCCGGCGCGATAAATTCCGGTTCTTCCGGGTTTACTGTGAAGATGTTTTCACCACGAAGGACACGAAGAGCACGAAGTTCGGAGTTTTAATTTTCTGTAACCTTCGTGTCTTTCGTATGACTATAGCGATGAACTTACTCGGCTTGGGCAACTTTTCGGAAATTCAAATTACTATAGGGGGCGCGATGAATCGCGCCCCCTACAAGATCGATATCCTTTTTGCGCCTTTTGCGCTTTCTGCGGTTGATTCTCCGGGTCTCAACAGGGCGGGTTAGAAAACCCGCTCTGCCGCATCATTCTTTGCGATCTATGCGTTCTTTGCGGCTAATTCTTCTCTTGGGTTGCGGCTTTGGCGCGCTGGGCTCTTGGTGGTGAACAAAACAAACTGAACGTGACACATTATCCACATAAAGGCCTGAAGAACCTAAATTCCAAATGAGCGGCTCAGAAATCGTCTTCGAACAAATCCGCTCGAGCGGCTGCTTGTCCTACGTGCTGGGCTGCGCCAAGGAGAAAATCTGCGTCGTCATCGACCCGGAGATCGACAAAGCCACCGATTACATCGGTCTAGCCGAGTTCTTCAAGTCAAAACTGCTATACGCCATCGACACCCACACGCACGCGGACCACAACTCCGCCTGCAAGCTCATGCGCGAGCGTTACGGCATCCAAGTTGTCATGCACCGAGCCACTGACGCACCCTATGTCGACGTCAAAGTGAATGACGGCGACGAAATCAAGTTCGGCCGATGCTCGCTTAAAGTTCTCTATACACCGGGCCACACCCAGGACGCCATCTGCCTCTTGTTCGACGATCGCATCTTCACTGGCGATACTTTACTCATTGGCGGCTGCGGCCGCACGGACTTGCCAGGTGGCAGCGCTGAAAGTCTGTGGGATAGTTTGCGACGGCTTGAAGGATTGTCGAACGAGATTCGGGTTTATCCCGGACACGATTATCGCGAAGCGGTATCGACCTTGGGCGACGAGAAACAGAAAAACCCGCGCATGACGATTGCGTCGAGAGACGAATTCATCCAGTTCATGACCTCGCGCAAACCTCCCCTGCCGCGCAAGATCCAAGAGGCCCTCGAATGGAACCGCACACCGATCTACCGCCAAAGGGGCTCAGGGGAAGGGATTTAAGGTTTTGCCTGAACTTTGCTAAGCGCGATTTCCACCGGTGGATTGCCTTTGTCGTCGAGTATTCTTAAGCGAATTCCCGTGCCGCTAACTTTTCCTTCATAGCGGTTCCAACGGGTCCGCGTCGTGCCGTCGCTCACTTCTTCGAACTGCGCTTGAAACGAAATCGTCTCGCCGGTAATCTTGCCGTCCTCGATGCCTCGTTTAGACTGAAGAAACATCGCCGTGCCAAAAAGCCTGTCGCCTTCGGGTTGGAGGAAAAACTGCTCGGTATATTTCGCGCCCCACGAATAGGTAACCTCGCCGCTCCAGGTGCCGGCGATCGCTGCGGCGACGCCCGGCGTTTGTGCTGGAGGTGGGGGCTCGGAATTCCTACTCCACTGCCACCAGATCGCGAACGACACCAGCAAAGCAATGAGCGGCAATTTCCAGACAAGTCGCCTCAGCAAACGCTGGCGCAACTCGATCTTCCAGGCGCTCTCCTCAATCGCCGTTTTCTTTCCGAGGCCTGGGATCATTTCGAGCGTCTCAATTTAACGAATCGACGTCGCGTTGACACTCGTGATCGTCGGAGATCACGGGGTGACAGCGCGATCGCTGATCAAGCAACCGAACACTATTCTCCTAGCTTTCGATTCTTGCGCAGCTCAGCCGTCGCCACCCAATCGATGGTCAGAGCATTCGGTTCGATAACAACCGCGTAATCTTCCCGAGCGCCGGCGATCGATACATAGCCATCGAGGACATCGCCCAGCACCAACTCAGGATCTCTCTCCAGGGGATCACCGTAGCCGCCGCCGGCGTTCATGTTGACCTGTACGGTATCCCCCGGGTTAAGCGCGGCTTCGCGCACTGTCTCGGAAAGCTCTGCGCCGTTGATGGCATAGAATCCGGTGCGCGCCGGCATGCCGCCGAGCACGCCCCAGGGTGGACATTTGCTGCGCATGTCACCCTTACCGCGCACGCGCACGGCGGCATCATCGAGCAGTTGGTATTCGCGCGTACAGCCCAAGCCGCCGCGAAATTTCCCCGGCCCGCCGGAATCGGTGCGAACGTCGAAGCGCGTCACGCGCAGGGGAAATTCAGTCTCATGAATTTCAATCGGCCCGGGACGAAACTGGCCGACACCAAGCGTGCCGTGAATCAAAGAAATGCCGTCTTGGATGCTGGTCGCGCCGAGCGCGGTGTCGAGGAGTTCCATGAACACCCACGGCTTGCCGCCTTTGCCGCCGGAGCTGGCGATGCGCACCCCGCCGCCGCCACCGGACGAACCGACCGCACGTTCTGGATTGAATTTGCCGAGCGCATGAAGCACCACGTCGGCAGTTAGATAGGCCAACGGCACGTAGTAAGACACCGGCGCGCCCGGGCGCGGGCAGACGACCGTGCCCTCTTTGAATTTTGTCTTGACCACGTCGACGAAGCCGTGATTGAAGGGCAAGCTCGCGTCGGTCATCGCCATCAATCCGAAGTAGCAGGTGTTCTTGATCAATGCCGAGGTGACGTTGACCTTCTTCGTCACCACGACATGAACCCGACGTTGACGCTCATAACCGATGCCATCGTGATCGAGGAAGCCTTCGGCCTCGTGGGTGCCGTCGGGCATGGCGTCGAGTGCATCGCGTAATTGTCCAGCGACGCGCGCCATGAGTTCGCCCGAACCATCGCGCACGGTTGCTACGCCGAAACGGCCGCACAGATCTCGCATGCGCTCGGCGCCGACACGGCAAGCGGCCACTTGTCCGCGTAAATCGCCTAGCGTTTCGACTGGAATACGGCTGTTAGCGGCGATAAATCGCTCAATCTCCGGATTGATCTTGCCGCGCGAATAAAGCTTGGTCGGCGGAATCACCAACCCCTCTTCCCAGATATCCTGCGCCACATGGGCCGCTCGAGGTCCGCCCAAGTCGGCCTTATGCGCCAGCGTGGCGGTGAACGCGACGAGCTGTTCTTGAAAAAAAACCGGCATCAGCACCACGGTATCGTTAGGATGAGTGACGTTGCCGGCGTAAGGATGGTTGAATACGATCACGTCGCCGTCTTCAAGATCATCGTTCTTGTAGTATTCCGCCAGGTGATCGCTGACCGCAGCGAACGAGCCGAAGTGAAGCGGCAGCTTCTTTGAAACCGCCACCGTGCGCAACTGCGCGTCCAACAAACCCGCGCTGCCATCCTCCGATTCGCGCAGCACGGTGGAGTAGCCGCTATGAAATAGCACAATGCGCATCTCTTCGATGATGCTCGTCAATTTGGAATGAATCAGTTCCAGGGTGATCGGATCGAGCTTGGCCGTCATGATCGCGCTCCGTTAATCTCGACTATGATATTACCGAAGCGGTCGATCGCGGCCTCTTGGCCCGGATGCACCACCGTGGTCGAGTCCATTTGTTCGATGATCGCCGGACCGGTCAGACGATTGCCCGACCGGAGATTGTCACGATCGTAGATCGGCGTGTCATGCCAACCGTCGAAATAAGCCCGGCGCCGTGTTTTGATCGCCTGATCACAGCTCGTTCCTTGCGACGGCAATTGAGTTATCGCAGGTTTGGGCAGGATCACTTTAGTCGTGAGGCGGTAATTGACCAGTTCAACTTTTTGATCTTCGGCGCGCGAGCCGAAATGCTTTTCGTGGATCTCATCGAACGCTCTGCGCCACGCGGCAATCGCGTCCGGCGTCAATCCTGAGCGCGCCACTGGCACTGGCAGCTCATATTTTTGAATGCTATAGCGCAGATCGATGGCACGCACGTGGACAATCTGTTCAGGCAAAATTCCTTGCGACTTAAATTCCTGCTCAGCCGTCGCTTCCATCGTCTCAAAGCGTCTCGCGATCTCGTCAACGTCGACGAATTTCAGATCGGCGAAATGAGTTTGAATATAATCGCGCTTCAGATCGGAAACCAGCAAGCCCATCGCCGAGTGCACCCCCGGCGAAGCCGGGATCAAGACGCGGGGGATTTTTAGTTCCTGGGCAAGCAAGGCCGCGTGCACCGGTCCGGCGCCGCCGAAGGCGACGAGAATATATTCGCGCGGGTCTTCGCCGCGCGAGACCGTGACCAACCTGAGCGCCTCTACCATGCCCGAGCTGACGATTTTAATGATACCGTTTGCCGCCTCGATGGTTGCCAGGTTCAGCGGCTCGGCGATATGCGTCTTGATCGCTTGCACCGCCGCGGCGGGATCGAGGCGGAATTTGCCACCGACAAAAAATTCCGGATTGAGCCAACCGAGCGTGACATCGGCATCCGTGACCGTCGGCAACAAACCGCCGTTGGGATAACAGGCCGGACCAGGATCGGCGCCGGCGCTTTGCGGTCCGACTTTGAGAAGACCGCTCTTATCGATCCAAGCAATGCTACCGCCGCCGGCGCCGATTTCCACAAGGTCGAGAGAAGGCGTCGAGATCAACCAATCGCCGGCTTGAAAGCGCGGCACGATGCGCGGCTCGCCGTCCTGAACGATACCCGCCTTGGCCGTCGTGCCGCCCATATCGAACGAAATCACTTTCAGCTGATCCGTCATGCGCCCGATATGGGCCGCGCCGAGCACACCCGCTGCCGGTCCGGACTCGATCATACACACGGGAATCTTGGCCAGCGCGCCACCGGTCAGGCTGCCGCCGTTGGACTGCATGATGTAGAGCGGCTTGGTGATACGCCGCGATTTGAGCGCTTCTTGCAAGCGGTGAATGTAGCGGTTCACCACCGGCGCAACGTAGGCGTTGACCACCGTCGTGGTAAGGCGCGGATACTCGCGAATCTGCGGCAATGTCTCGCAGGACAAATACACCTGCACTTCGGGCACAACTTCAGCGACCAGGTCGCGCAAGCGCCGCTCGTGCGCCGGATTCATAAACGAAAACAACAGACACACCGCCACCGACTCGACGCCGCTGCCTTTTAGACGCAGAAGCCGGCGCCGCGTTTCATCTTCGTCGAGCGCCCTAAGCACGTTGCCGCGAAAATCGACCCGTTCGGGAATCTGAATCGTTTGCCGCTGGCGCACTAACATCGGCGGTTTAGGATAGGAAAGATAATCGTAGGTCGCACTGCGGGTTTCGCCGAGCTCCGGCGTCTCGTAAACGCCGGTGAAACCTTCGCTGATCAGCAGCCAAGTCTTCGCCCCTTTGCGCTCGACCAGCGCATTGGTCGCCACCGTCGTCGCATGGAAGAGAAATGCAACATCTTCGGGTGCGCGGCCGTTGCCGAAAAACTCATCGAGTGCCGTCATCACGCCTTCGGCCAGATCCGCCGGCGTGCTCAGCACTTTGGAATTGAAAACTTCCCCACTCTGCTCATCGAGCACGGAAAAATCGGTAAACGTCCCGCCGATGTCGATACCCACTCTGTAACGTGACATGACCTCTAATCACCTTTCTGCCCTGGTTAATAGCATAGGATTTAATAAATGGGCACGGACTCGTTCAAATAGTTCAAAACGTTCAAGCCGTTCAAATCGTTTTCGGATAGCAACGTTCCGGCCGGAAAACAGCAAAACAAGAACTCATCAGTACCGGGCAAATCAGTAGCTAGGCAAATCAGCGCCGCCGCACCGAGTTTCCGAAACGGCTTGAACGATTTGAACTTTTTGAACGGCTTGAACGAGTTAACTTGGTTGGGTCACGCCCAGTAGGTGGTCCGGTCGATGGGTATATGCTGCAAAATCTCGCCTGGCACGAAGTCTTGTAAGTGAATCCGCGCCAGCGCTTCGTCGGGACATTTCGACACCGGCGAGAATGGCCGGTCGAGCGGCTTGGTGGCGTCGACGATCATCACCGAAGTTTTACGCGCGTCGACCATCGAAGGGTCGATCAAGCTGCCGCGCATGATTTCGTTAATGATCGAAACTTGCCGGTGCGGTTGCACTCTGGTTGCGACGGCCCAGAGAATTTCCGTCGGATCGTAGACGTTAATATCTTCATCGAAGACGAAAACGTGCTTACACCAATCCCAAGTCATCACTGCCGCGGCGGCCCGGCCGGGATCGCCTTCGGAAAGTTTCTTCATCGAAATAAAAACATTGAGCAGCGCGTGCCGCCCACTGGCACAAACCGCCAACACACTCGGCACCGCCTCGCGGCAACGGCGTAGATAGGCGCCTTCCCGCGCCAAATCCATCCACGGCTTGTCGCCTTCGGGGGTGAGAATCGAAGTATGCAGCGCGCCCTGCCGACGCGTGATTGCGCGCACTTCGTAATGCGCCGACTGCTGATAGCCCTGCACGCCCAAATAGCCGTTCACTTCGCCGAACGGCCCTTCAACCATTCTTTTTCCCGGCAGTAGTGCGCCTTCGATGACGATCTCCGCGTCGGCGGGCACAAGCAAGCGCTCGCCCCACGTCTCCGATGGTGTGAGGCGCAGCGGCTCCTGCATATAACCGCCGATAATGTCGTACTCGCTGATCTCGAACGGCCCGCCGTAACAAGCGCCCATCTGATAGGCTGGATGATGGCCGATCACAGTCGCCACCGGACACTCTTCGCCGGCTTCTTCGTAGCCGCGAAAGATGCGCCACATATGTTGCAGGGTCATCAGAAACCCAGTGTGGTAGCGGTCCTTCACTTCCATCCGGTGATAAGAGCAATTGTAAACACCGCTATTCCGATCTTTGGCAACGCTCGACATGTCGACATAGGGCCCGCCGTCCATCTCGTGGTGCTTGAGCAAAGGCAGCTCATAAAGATCGACCCGTTCGCCGGTGCGGACAACCTCTTTGACCGGCGCGGCGGCTTTGCTGACGATCACCGGGCCGATCCTGCCCGCCTCGCGGCGCAGACACTCGCGCGCCATCTCGGCCCGATCCATATTCGCCGGCAATGCCAGCGCGACTTGAATCTTTTTCTGCGAGTTCTCCGCGCTCATGACGACCTTCATGTCGGTTGATTGACCATGCGCATTGAGCGGATTGTCGAAAATCAATATGGGGAATTTTTTTAGAACGCCGAGCTGCTTGACGATGGCGGTGATGTCGTAGGTAAGCGGGTTGACGGGCTTAGTGACGGTAACGACCTCACTCGGATAAATCCGGCGCATGTCGTCGAGGAAAGATCGCAGAGACTTTGCCATAACGAGAAATGGATAATGGATAATTGAGAATGGATAATTAGTCGGAGCGTTTTGACCGTTTAGAGGTTTTCACGATCGCGATTAGTAGCTTTATCAGCTCTTCGCTATCGACACCGATTGATTGAAAGCTCTGCTTGTCAATGTATTCGCCGTAGTGCAGCAGTTCTAGCCA
>JAERMN010000053.1 GCA_016844625.1 Deltaproteobacteria bacterium | reverse complement strand
GACTTTTCCTACCAATTCGGCAACTTAACACGGGCGAGAGAGAGAATTCGCGCAAATTGCGAAAACTTCTTAACCAGCTCCCTATCCGTCGCCTCGCGCCGTAAAAAAAAGCCCTCCGTAAGGAGGGCTTTTTTTGCTAACTGGGTAGTGAGCTGAGTGTGAGCAAAAACTTACGCAGCCTTTTTCTGCACCACCTGCTTGAAGACATCCGAGCTCTTGAGCAAATCAAGGGCGCGCTTGAGTTGCTGATCGTTGTCGATGGTTTCATCACCGGTGGGGCCGGTGGTGGGTATCCGCTTTTCATTCTCCCGGTCGATCTGTTCCTGCTGCGAATTAGAATTCTGCTGCGGGTTTGATAGGTGGCCCGGCAGATTCTCCTCGCGGAGCCCCGGCCGTTTGCGTTCGTCGGGTTTACCCTCTGGTGCCGCGACCGCCGCCTCGACGATGATATCCGGCACGATGCCGGTAGCCTGAATCGAGCGTCCCTTGGGCGTAAAATAACGCGCCGTGGTCAAGCGCAACGCCGAATTGTCATCCAACGGCAAGATCGTTTGCACAGAGCCTTTGCCGAAAGTTTTCGTGCCGAGCACCACCGCACGCTTATGATCCTGCAACGCGCCGGCGACGATCTCTGAGGCGCTGGCGCTACCGCCATTGACCAGGACGACAATCGGAAAGTCCTGCCAAGTGCCGTCTTTCTGGGCAAAATATTTCTGCTTTTGCGCCTCGATGCGGCCCTCGGTGTAAACGATCAGACCCGAGTCCAAAAACATATCCGAAACCCTGACCGCTTGGGTCAACAAACCGCCGGGATTGTTGCGCAGGTCGAGCACTAACCCTTTCATGGCGCCCTTTTCCGCCACCAACTTTTCCAGCGCTCTCTGGACGTCGCGGTCGCTACGCTCCTGAAACTGGGCGAGACGAACATAACCATAGCCCGGCTCGAGCGTGCGGCTCCGAACGCTCTGCACACGAATGATTTCGCGCACCAAGGTAAAATCCAACAAATCGTTGGCGCCTTCACGGCGAATCGTCAAATTGATCTTGGTGCCTCTGAGACCGCGCATTTTTTTGACGGCGTCGACCAGAGACATGTCTTTGGTGAAATCTTCTTCGATCTTAAAAATCTGATCGCCGGGCTTAATGCCGGCCTTGGCCGCCGGGGTATCCTCGATCGGCGACACAACGGTTAAGATGCCACCTTTGACGGTGATCTCTATACCCAAACCGCCGAAGCGGCCCTGGGTATCGCTCTGCAAGTCTTTGTAAAGCTCCGGCGTCAGATAGGCGCTATGCGGGTCGAGGGAGGTGAGCATGCCGTTGATCGCGCCATTGACAAGAGTTTTGGTCTCGATGTCCTCGACGTAATTTTTCTTGACGATCGAAAGAATGTTACTAAACGCCTCGAGGCTTTCATAATCCTGCCGTCCCACGGCGGCAACGTTCGGCACCCAATGGCCAGACAGAAAAACGCCTAAAGCCAAGCCGACGATCAATAGAAGTAACGGTGTGCCATGTCTACGTACCAGTCGCATTGCGTATCTCCTTTGTTGCTAATAACCAGGGATTTTGTAAGTCTATCCCAACACTATAACAAAAGCTATTACTTCATAAGCCAGGCGAGCGGGTCGACCGAGCGGCCATCCTTGCGCATTTCAAAGTAAACATTGCCCTCGCCGACCCGCCCCAGCGGCTCGCCACGACGCACCTCATCGCCTTTTTTCTTTAGCATCTGCGCCAGATGGCCGTACACCGTGTAAAAGCGCTCGCCGTGGTCGACGATGACCATGTTGCCGTAACCGGCGAAACGGTCGGCATGGACGACCCGGCCGCGCTCGACCGCCTTGACCGCGTCGCCCGCCGGCGCATCGATATCGATACCCTTGCGAATGATTTCGGCGGCGAACTCGGGATGTTTGAATTTGCCGAACGGCGCGCTCACTCCGCCTCTGACCGGCCATTCGAGCCGGCCCCGCTCCACGTCAAGCCCGCGTCCAGTCGTCGCAGGCGGCGGTTGATCGCTCGGGTTCACCACAGCACGGCGCGACAGATCGTCGAGCATACGCGCTAAACGCTGCGCCGCCGCTTCCATATCGCCGAGCGTGCGCTGGCGCACTGCTTTTTCCTGGCGCAGGCTGGCGAGCAAAACTCTTTTCGTCTCCGCCTGGTGACGCACCGCCTCTTGGGCCGCGCCGAGCACCTGCTTTTGGTTGTCTAACTCGGCGCGCTTGTCCGCTAGTTCTTGGCGCACGGCGGCTTGCCGCTCGCTTTCCTGGCGCATTTGCGCGAGCAAGTCTTGATCGAAAGAAAGCGCGACCTGGAGGTAATGCTGGCGCTGCGCTAAATCGCGCAGCGACTCGGCGCCGTGGAGCAACGCCACCAGACTGCCGCCGCGCTGCCAACGATAGAGCGCCAGCGCGCGTTTTTGCAGCGCCGCCTGACGCTCGGTGAATGAGCGGTCGAGCCGTGCCGCTTGAGCTTTCTTGTCCTCGAGTTCGCGCGCCAGCGATAACAACTTGGCGTTAGCGGCTTTGAGCTCTCGGCTACGCTGTTTGAGATCGCTCTCGATCTTGCCCAACGATCGGCGTACCGAGCCTTCCTTCGCCTTGAGCTCGGATAGGCCTTTTTTTTCGCTCTCAATTTTTTTCCTGATGCCTTCGAGATCAGGATTGACCGCCACCGCGCCCATGAGCCATGGCAGCAACGCGAGCAACGGAATTAAGACTACCTTTAGCTGGCGCTGGCCGACGCTTTCCATGTCTGGATAAATCTCCTGAGCGAAAACAAACTGCCCGCCGCGCCCAATAGCAAGCCGATGGCGAGAACAAGCAAGATATTCCATTCGTCCAAAAACTGCGGCGCAGATCGCGGCGCTAGGAAAGCGGCCAGTGTCGGCATTTCGCCCTGCACGAGCACAAACGCGCCCCACAGCGCGGCGACGGAAAGTACGGCGCCGGTAAGTCCCTGAATCATGCCCTCGATCACGAATGGCGCTTGAATCAACTCTTCGCTGGCGCCGACCAACTGCATGATCTCGAACTCATCGCGGCGCGCCACAAGCGCGAGCTTGACGGTGCTGCCGACGATAATGAAAGTCGCCAAAAACATCAGGCCGCCGAAAATCCACTTGGCCCACTGGACCGCGAGCACGATCAAGCTCAACCGCTGAACCCACTCTTTGGGATATTCGACGCTGGCGATCGCGTTTTCTTTGCGGAGACGCTCGGTGAAATCTTCGACTACCGGCTCGTCGCGATAAGTCGGCTTAAGCGTGATTTCGAAAGAGGCCGGTAACAGGTCGCGCGGCAAGCCCTCGAGCAACCCGGACTGCGTCCCCAAAGCGCTTTGAAAATCGCGCCAAGCCTGCGCCGGACTGGTATACCGTATCGCAGCTACATCAGGTAGGCTCCCTAGGCGCTGGCGTAAGTTTTCCGCGTCTGCGGCGGACAATTCCTTAATTAAGTAAGCGGTTATCTGAATCTGCTCGCCCCAACCTTTGAGTAGTTGCTGCAAATTAATTTGCAGCAGCAAAAACGCGCCAAAGACGAATAGCGCCACCGCCATCGTCACCGTCGTGAGCACATGACTCCAAAGTAACTGGTGGAGACTGTTTCCGACCCGGCGCAAAACGAAACCGAGCAGCGACAGTTTCACTGCGCGCTACTCCCGCTCTCGCCACGGCTAAGATCGTCGGCCAACTCGCCGCGCCGTAGCGAGATCACTCGCGTGCCGTAGCGGTTAACGAGTCCAAGATCGTGGGTCGCAAGAATGATCGTCGCGCCCTGGGCGCGAATCTTGGCAAAGAGCCGCATCGTTTCATCGGCGACTTCCGCATCGAGATTACCCGTCGGCTCATCGGCAAGAACCAAGATCGGATCGTTGATCAGCGCCCGCGCGATCGCGACGCGCTGCTGCTCGCCGCCTGAAAGCGCCAAAGGCTTGGCATCGTGGCGGTCGTTGAGTCCTAACTCACGGAGCAGATTAACCGCCTTGCTCCGGCTTTCTTTTTGTGACGCGCCGGTCACTTGCGCCGCTAGAGCGACGTTATCCACAACCGTCAGATTGGCTAGAAGTTTGAACTCTTGGAAGACTAAGCCGATTTTCCGCCTGAGCGCGGCGACGCCGCGGCTTTTGAGCTTGGCAAGGCTCTGGCCGTCGACCCGGATATCTCCCGCACTCGGTTCTTCGGCGCGAAACAGCAGTCTTAAAAATGTCGATTTACCCGCGCCGCTGGCGCCGACGAGGTAAACGAACTCGCCTTGGTCAATTTCCAGATTGATATCGCGAAGGGCGCGATAGTTGGGCGGATAGGTTTTCCAAACATGTTCGAGTTGAATCATCGCATCTGCAAAATTCCGCAGTTAGATTCAGAACTTATTCGTAAATTTGCTTGACTTGCCTAGGCCTGATTGTTAAATTTGCCGAGCCTGAAAGCTCGTACCTCATTTATAAAAGACGGTGCCACGACTTACAAGCCTGGACGGAGGCTAGCGGAGGGATGCCATGGGAGCGACGCTAGAGCAAATCGATAAACTCCATATTGTATTGATCAAGCCGTCAAAGTACGACGACGACGGCTACTTGATTCGATTCTGGAAGGGCGTGCTGCCGAGCAATACGCTCAACGTGTTGCATGGCCTCACCGAAGATATCAGAGAGCGGCGCGTGTTCGGCGCCCTGCCAATCGAAGTCACCACCTTCGACGAGACTGCCGAGAAAGTCCCAGTCAACCAAATCATTCGCTGGAGTAAACCACCCGACACCAAGCTGTTGGTTTGTTTAGTCGGTGTACAGACCAATCAGTTTCCCCGTGCCCTCGATATGGCGCGACAGTTCAAGACCGAAAACATCACCGTCATCATCGGCGGTTTTCACACCAGCGGCACGATCAACATGCTCGGCCTCGAAGAGCCCGACATCCAGGAACTGTTTCGCCAAGGCATCTGCGTGGTTTCCGGCGAAGTCGAAGGCAAGTGGGAAGGCATACTCGCCGATTATCTCCATGGCCAATTAAAGCCGCTCTATAGCTTCGCCCAGGATCTGCAAAACTTGGTCGATATCGGCGCGGCGCCGCTGCCCAGAGCTAGCTCGAAAACCATGGAACACTTTGCCTATCCGAGCTTCGCCACCGCGGACACTTCCCGCGGCTGTCCGTTTTCTTGCAGCTTCTGCACGATTATCAACGTTCAAGGGCGCAAGATGCGCGAGCGCAGCCCCGAGAGCATCGCCGCCATGATGCGGCGCAATTACTTTGACAATGGCTTGTCCTTTTACTTCTTTACCGACGATAACTTTGCGCGCAAGAAACTCTGGCGTGAAACTTTTGAAGAAATCATCAAGCTGCGCGAAGAAGGCCTGGGCGTCACATTCATGATGCAGGTCGACCTAGCGCGCAAGCCCAAGGACTTTGTCGCCTTGGCGGCCAAAGCCGGCTGCACCCAAGTCTTCATCGGCATGGAGAGCGTCAACCCGCAAAACCTGGCGGCCGAAGACAAGAAGCAAAACAAGGTGGAAGAATACCGCGGCATCATCAAAGAGTGGCACGACGCCGGCGTGTTGGTGCACGCTGGCTATATCATCGGCCTGCCCTGGGACTCCAAAGAACAGGTCGCTGAAGACATGCGTTTTCTCAAAGACGAAGTCGGCCCCGATCAGGCGTCCTTTTTCATGCTTACGCCGCTCCCCGGCTCGCACGATCACCGCGAGATGAAAAAGCGCGGTGACTGGATGGACCCGGATTTTAACAAGCGCGATTCTTTCCACGCGACCATCAAGCATCCGTTGATGACGGCGGAGGAGTGGACCGAGGCCTATGAGGAAGCCTGGAAAACCTTTTACAGCAAAGAGAACATGATCAAGTCGCTGTCCAAATGGACCGACCATCCGTACAATTACTGGAATCTGATGGCGATCTTTTTCTGGTACAAGAACGCCGCGCTGATCGAAAAACAGCACCCCATGGTCGCCGGCTTCTTCCGCCTGAAAGATCGCAAGACGCGCCGGGCGGGCTATGCTGTCGAATCGATCCCGGTGCATTACTGGAAGCGCGCCAAGGAGATCACCGGGCTGTTGATCAGCTGGGCCAAGTTTTTAAAAGAGATGGAAGAGGTCTGGCTGCAAACCCGCAAGAAAAGCGAGACCGAAGAACGCTGGCTGGAACAAATCCAAAAGACTCAATCCGGCATCTGGCAGGCTTTGCGCATCGGCGAGATTCAGAACCTCTATAATAACGCCAAAGACACCCTGCCCGAACGAGTCAAGAATTTGCTCGCGCCGCTCGATGACCTGTCGTCTCGGATTCTTTACAGCCGCAGCGATTTGAATCGCTTCTTGAAGCAATGGGAGCATCTACGCCAGAGCATCCAAGAACTCCGTCTGGTCGAGTCCGAAACCGCGCGCAAGTGGCTCGACGAGATGCAGCAGATTCAGAATAATATCCGTTTCAGCGACCGCATCCATGAGTGGCAGGACAGCTATCAGCGTTTGCGCGACTCGCTGCCGTCGAAAGCGCAGCTAAGCCTGATCAAATACGACGCGATCAACGACCGCGTGGTCTATTCGCGCCAAGAGCTGCAGCGCATCTGGAGCGAAAGTATCAGCAACTTGCGGCAGTTCAAATTATGGGCGATTCGCCCGTTGCGCTTGAGCCGAGCCATGGCGCGGGATTTTGTCTTGACCACCTCCTTCGCCAACACCTTCCGCGAATTTTCCAAACTCGGCACGCATTGAAAAAACAGTCGTGCTGATTCGCTCAGCGGATCAGCACGACTTGTTTGCCGAGATCTCCCCGCTGTTCGCAAGTCGCCACGGCATCATCTTCACGAATCAGTGGACTAGTCTGCCATGCCGGCAGCAATCGCCAAAAAAGTGGCTTGACTTTCGAGTCACAAGTGAGAGATACGGTTCAACAAGTAATCTTGCGAGTCGCGAAGAGCTATTTGTGTTGGGCCGCCGCCACCAACGCCGCCTAAACGGCTCACTTAATCGTTAGCGCCTAAAACCTCTATGGCGGGACAGTTGGTACAGCCGAGTATTGAAAAAATGGTGCCGCCACCGCGAAACAAATCGGAGTTCATACAATGACCCTGCAACAACTCTTGGGCATAGACCTGCCGATCATTCAAGCACCAATGGCGGGTTCGCAGGGTAGCGCACTCGCGGTGGCCGTGTCCAATGCGGGTGGGCTGGGCTCGCTGCCCTGTGCAATGCTCAGTCTTGACGCCATGCGCAATGAGCTGGCTACGATCAAGGCGCAAACAGGGAAGCCCTTCAACGTGAATTTCTTTTGCCATGCGTCGCCTGCGCCCAGTGCCGAGCGCGAAGCGGTTTGGCGAGCCACGCTTTTGCCTTACTACAAAGAGTTTGGCATCGACGTGGACAGCATTCCCGTCGGGCCGGGGCGTGCGGCCTTCAGTTCCGAAGCCGCCGACGTGCTAGCCGAATTCAAGCCGGCTGTAGTGAGCTTTCATTTTGGTTTGCCATCGGCTGAATTGCTGGCGCGAGTGAGAGCCTGGGGCTCGAAGATATTTTCTTCGGCGACCACCGTTGAAGAGGCGTGTTGGCTCGAAGCGCACGGGGTCGATGCCATCATAGCGCAAGGTCTTGAGGCGGGCGGACATCGTGGCATTTTCTTCTCCGAAGATTTAACTACTCAAGTCGGCACGTTTGCGCTGTTACCGCAAATCGTCCAGAGGGTGAATCTCCCGGTGATTGCTGCTGGTGGAATCGCGGATGCGAAAGGCGTGGCGGCGGCGATAGCGCTCGGCGCAGCCGGCGTGCAAATCGGCACGGCTTACCTGCTCTGCCCCGAAGCCACCACCAGCGCAGTGCATCGCGCCTCGCTAAAGAGCGTGGCCGCCTGCCATACGGCGCTCACGAACCTCTTCACCGGCCGACCCGCTCGCGGAATCATGAACCGAATCATGAAAGAACTTGGCCCGATCGGCACCGACGCGCCGGTTTTTCCGTTAGCCATTACTGCCATCGCCCCCTTACGTGCCAAAGCGGAAAGCCAAGGCTCCGGCGATTTCTCGTCTCTATGGTGTGGGCAGAATGCCAGCGGATGCAAAGAGGTACCGGCCGCTCAACTCACGCGTGAACTGGCCGCCGATCTTTAATCGCTGCTTGCCGCAGTCGAACGGCCGCCAGCCAGCGCTTCGAAGGAGACCTGTGCGAGCAAGCTTCGCGCCCTCGAACGGCGGCTCAAGCGCTGTGTTGAACTAAACCACGGCGCGGCTGTCGTGGATTATTTCCTTCGATCCGTGTCGGTCGAGTGCGTGCTTACGCACGCGGCGTATGATGAAGGACGTTGGAAAAAATGAAATGACGATTGCAACACTTGAAAAGATGCTCAAGCCGCTGGCGGCGCCGGTAGAAAACCAGCTGCTTCGGTGGCTCTACCTCCATCTGCCGCCGCAACCGATCAAGAATAGGAAGATGCATCGCGGTTACAGCGAGGCGATCCGCAT
Organism: Deltaproteobacteria bacterium; assembly: GCA_016844625.1. Classification (GTDB taxonomy): domain Bacteria; phylum Desulfobacterota; class Binatia; order UBA9968; family UBA9968; genus DP-20. Next base: position 2,786 of record JAERMN010000053.1, on the reverse strand, counting down.
CTTGATGCGGGAATCTGCAAGCCTAGACGCCGACAGCCGTGCGGTTATCGGCTAGTACCTAAGCGCCATCATTCCCTTCATCGAGCGGTATGAAAAAAAGCAGTTCCCTATCGGCCCGGCAACGCCTGAGGAAGTGCTGTAATTCCTGATGGAACAACACGATCTCGGCCAGTACGATCTCGCCAAGGAGCTTGGCGGACAGCCAGTCGTGTCACACATCCTCGGCGGATAGCGAAAGCTTACACGAGAGCACATTGAGCGGTTGAGTAAGCGATTCGGAGTGACGCCGGCAACCTTCTACCCCGGAGGCACCTCGGCCTAACTAATCGCCGCAGTCGGCCGCGCCGTTAACTCGCCTTTTTTGTTTCATCGATTTTCCTTCTCGTCTGATTCTCATCATCTGAAAAAGCGTGCTCGAAATCTTTTCACGCACTCTCAGTGAATCAGCACGACTTGTTTGCCGAGTTCAATCAGCTGGTCGCGAATCGCCGCGGCATCTCTCGCATCCGGCGCTAGCCGCAGATAAGTTTCAAAATCATCCTTCGCCTGGCCGTAGCATTCAAGCCGCAAATACACCGCGCCGCGGTCGCGGATGTCTTCCACCGAAACGGGATCGACAATGATCAGGCGGTCGAGCACGGCGAGCATTTTGACCCACTCGTCGCCGCGGCCATAGATCGCCTTCAGGTTGCCCAGCATGCGCTTGAGAATCTGTTTATTTGGCAGCGGCGCGAGGAATTCCGGGCGCAAACCGACTTTGCCGCCGTACATATCGTGCAACATTTGGTCGAGATCTTTTGGCGCTTTGATGTCGCCACCGTTATACGGGTCGATGACGACCTCGCTGCCATCGACGGCGGTCTTCACTAGGAAATGGCCGGGGAAGCCGACGCCGTTGAAGTTGAGGCCGATGCGCTTTCCCACCTCCATGTAGAGCACCGATAATGTGATCGGAATGCCGGTCTTACGCTCGATGACGCGATGGAGAAAGCTATTCGCCGGGTCGTAATAAGCCTCGCGGTTGCCGTGAAAACCTTGCTCGGAAAACAGCACGAAGTTGAGCGCGGCGATGGTTCGAAATGCATCGGCATCCGGGCCGGCGCGCTCGGCGACTTCCAGTGCCAAATCGCTAATCCTGCCGAGGTAGGCAGAAATATCTAACGTGGGATATTCGGAAAGCGCGATGGTCAGCGCGGCGTGGCCGAGATCGATGGCCTCGTCCGGCCGTTCCACCGCGTGGCGAAATTCTCGATAAGGATCGGTAACCAATGTGCGGGTGTTTCTTGAATGCGACCGGGCTGCGCGACACCAAGATCGGTTTCACCACGAAGGCACGAAGGACACGAAGGTTTCGGAAACTATTTTTCCGAACTTCGCGATCTTCGTGCCTTCGTGGTGAGTCCTTTTCTTCTAGCGCGGCTCGGCGATGACGTCGATCAGGTACGGCTTCTGCTGTTCCTTGACGTACTTGACGCCGCGTTCGACGGCGGCGCGCAGGTCCGCCGGATTGCGGATCGGCCCGTCGCTGTTGACACCGAAGGACTTCGCCATCATGGCGAAATCGATGGCCGGATCGTCGACATGGGTGCCGATGGGCGCGTTTTCCACCGGCCGTTTGCGGAACTTGGCGACCTCGATGCCATGCTCTTCGGAGTTATAATAGGACTGGTTGTTATGCATGATCATGAGCAGCGGAATGCGGTGTTTCGCCGCCGTCCAGATCGCGCTCGAAGTCATCAGCATGTCGCCGTCGGATTGAATCGCCACGGCGAGTTTGCCGCTGCCTTTGAGCGCCAGCGCCGCGCCGATGGCCGCGCCTGGACCATAGCCCAAACCTGCGCCGCCGCTGCCGCCGAGAGATTGATTCACTTTGCTGAAATCCCACAGCCGGCGCGTCCAGCCGTTGGACGTGCCGTTGACGCACACCCAATCTTCCTTCTTGATCGCTTCGCCGATTTCCAGCGCCAACCAGGCCGTCGAGATCTCTTTCTGCGAGCCCTTGGCCTGGGCGTCGCTCAGCCATTTGGCGCGGCGGCTTTTATGCTTTTCCGATAGTTCTTTTTGGCGCGCCTCGATGACGGCTTTTTTCGCGCTGTCCTTGGCGATCAAGTCGCGGCACAGCCGGGTCAGTTCCGGCAGCGCGACGGAGGTGTCGGCGGTCATCGGATTATCGATCGCCTGCAAGGCCTGGAAGTCATTGGCCCAGGAGTGCACCAACATATCGTTCATCGAGATGGCGGCGATGCGCACGCCGGGGGTGGTCACATACTCGCTCTCGCGGGTTTGCTTGCTCACCGTGGTCAGAGCGCCGAACAGATCGCCGACGTCCAAGGCCAAGATAAAATCAGCCTTCTGGAGAATTTCGCGGGCGCCGTCGGTCACATCGAGGGGATGGGTCGCGGGAAAATTGAATCGCGCGCCCTTATCGACAACCGGCGCAGCCAATAACTCAGCCAACTCGATCAACAGCGGCACGGCCTTGGGATTGCGCCCGAGCATATCGGCGACGACCAAGGGATTTTTGGCGTTGACCAGCGCTTCGGCGGCGCGCCGTAGCGCTTCGGGATTGGCCTGCGCCGGCGCCGGCCGGGAGTGACGGCTCACGTCCGGCATGTCGACCATGGCCTTAACCGCATCTTCTTGAATATCGGCATCGTAGTTGATGTAAACCGGCGCGGTCGGATCGGTGGTAGCGATGCGGTAGCCACGGATGAATGAATCCGGCACGTCGGCCAGCGAGTAAGGCTGATCGTCCCACTTGGTGTAGTCACGCACCTGGTTGCCCT
>JAERMN010000409.1 GCA_016844625.1 Deltaproteobacteria bacterium | reverse complement strand
TCGAGCTTGGCGCGCTTCCACGGATCGTTCCACGCCGCTTTGTTGGCGATCAGCTGCGGGCAGCTTTCCATCAGCTCGGCGATAATCGTCAAGCCATGGGCGCGGATCGTCGTGCCGGTTTCGGTCACTTCGACGATGGCGTCGACCAGGCCCTGAGCGGCTTTGGCCTCGGTGGCGCCCCAGGAAAATTCCACTTCGACGGGGATGTTGCGCTCGGCAAAGTAGCGCTTGGTGAAATTCACCATCTCCGTGGCGACGCGTTTCCCTGTCAAATCTTCGATACTTTTGACCGGCGAGTCGTGCGGCACGGCGAGGACCCAGCGGGTCGGCCGGAAACTGACTTTCGAGTACACCATTTCCGTGACGACGATCACATCGGACTGATTCTCTTGCGTCCAATCTTTGCCGGTGATGCCGGCGTCGAGAGTTCCCGATTCGACGTAGCGCGACATCTCTTGCGGCCGCGCCAGGCTACAGCGCAAGGCGTCATCGTCGACGGCGGGAAAATAACTGCGGCTCGAGCCGGAGATTTTCCAGCCCGATTTCTTGAACAGATCGATGGTGGCTTGCTCCAAGCTGCCTTTGGGCAAGCCCAACTTTAACACGCTCACTTTTTATAAACCTCTTTGGGATCGAATATCCGCTCGCCGATGACATTCCACTCGCCCTCGGACCGTTTGCGGAAAAAACAGCTGCGAAATCCTTCGTGGCAGGCGGCGCCGCCGACTTGGTTGACTTGAATCAAGATCGTATCGTTATCGCAGTCGATAAACGCGTCTTTGACTTCCTGAAAATTGCCCGACTCCTCGCCTTTGAACCAGGGGCCTTTGCGCGAGCGGCTGTAGTAATGGGCTTTGCCGGTCGCTTTGGTTTTCTCCCAAGCTTCCTCGTTCATATACGCGACCATCAGCACATCGCGCGACTGATAATCCTGCACGATGACGGGAACCAAGCCATTGCCTTTGGCAAAATTGATTTTTACTTCCGCCATGTCCATTTCCTCGGCACTGTTTAGCTAACATAGATGGTGGGGGGCTTCAACAAGTTGAGGGGATGGCAATAGGCATTAGGCAACAGGCAATAGAAACACTCGATCGAACGCTTTCCACTTCTTACTATTGTCTACTCCTATTGCCTTCCCAAGATTGACTGACGGTGAAGCTGAGTTGTAATATCGCTGATAATGTCAGAATTCATCATCGTTTACGTAACTGTGGGATCGAGTGAGGAGGCGGATCGCTTGGCACACGCCTTGGTTGGCGAACAGCTGGCGGCTTGTGTCAATCGCGTGCGCTCGGTCCAATCGGTTTACCGCTGGCAGGGCAAGGTCGAGCAGTCCGACGAGGAGCTGTTGATCATCAAGACCCGTCGCGACGCCTTTGCCGCGCTGGAGCGGCGCGTGCGCGAGCTGCACAGCTATGCGGTCCCGGAGATCGTCGCGCTGCCGGTGCTTGAGGGGAGCGCGGCGTATCTCGCTTGGCTCCGCGATCAGGTGGCGCCGGCTGAGCCAGCCAGCGATGAAAATATCCCTACGGTCAAGGAAGTATCCGCCGGCGGCGTGATCTACCGGCGCGCCGGCGACGGTTTCGAGATCGCCTTGATCCATGCGCGTAACCGTTGGGGGCTGCCCAAAGGACATATCGAGGAGGGCGAGCGTGTCGAAGAAGCGGCGTTGCGCGAGGTGCGCGAAGAGACCGGACTGGAAGGGAAGCTCCAGAGCAAACTCGGCGATATTCGTTATTCCTACCGCGATAAGAAGGACAGCGAACCGATTCGGATTTACAAGCGCGTACATTTTTTTCTCATGCGCTATGTGCGCGGCGACGTGCGCGATCACGATCACGAATCGGACGACGCGCGCTGGTTCCCCATGGAGCAAGCGTTCAAGCTGCTGAAATTCGCCACCGAGCGCAAGATGGTGCACCGGGCAACGACAATTTTGACGGCTCGTCAAAACGACCGGCGGCCGCCGGCGGCGCAGGAAAAATTATAAACGCTGCAGATTTTATTTTTGCCGCGGTGAGTTCATGTTAACTAGCGGCACCAGCTTCGGGGAGATTCAGCTAAATTTTCGTTGACCACGCTGCTTGCAACGAGGAACCATTAAATGGGGATTTCAAAGGGGGCGAGCATCCCCTTTGGTCGCCTGCGGGGTTAATACCCCGCAGGCGAAATGCCCCGTTTATTAGGCGCCGGGGTTAATACCCCGGTTGCGAAGTGGCTGCGTATTTTAACCATTGCGATAGGAGACAGGCCTTGAATCAAGTAGCACTCATCACGGGCGGTGGCGGCGGGATTGGCGGCGCGGTGGCGCATCGCATGGCGGCTGGCGGGATAACCGTCGTGATCGCCGACTACGACGGCGGCGCCGCCGAGAGAGTTAAGAGCGAGATCGCGGCCTCGGGCGGCAAAGCTGACGCGCTGGCCATCGACGTGACCGTCGCACGGGAAGTGAAGGCGGTGGTGACCGACGTGGCCAAGCGCTACGGCCGCGTTGATATTCTTGCCAACATCGCCGGCGGCAGCGGGTACACCAAGCGCATCGAAGAGTTTACCTGGGCGCAGTGGAAGGAAGTGATGGACGCCAACTTGAAAGGGACGTTTTTAATGTGTCGCGAAGTGGCGCCGATCATGCAAAAGCAAAAGAGCGGGCGGATCATCAACACCGCGTCGAACTATGGTGTCACGGGTTCGGCGCTGCGCACGCCCTATGCGGCGGCGAAGGCCGGCATTATTACTTTCACCAAATCGCTGGCCCTGGAATTGGCGCCGGATTTCGTGCTCGCCAATACGGTCGCGCCGGGACCGACGGATACGCCGCGGGTTATGGAAAAGGAATCTATGGAGGCGCGCAAGCAACGCTGGTGGCCGCAAATTCCACTCGGACGCACGGCGCTGCCGCAAGATCTCGCCGAGATGTATTATTTTCTGACGACGCCGGAGAGCGCGGCCATTACCGGACAAACTTTTCACGTCAACGGCGGGGTGGTGATGCCATGAGATTCAAAGACAAAGTTGCTGTGGTTACGGGAGCGGCGCAGGGAATCGGCCGGGCGACTGCGCTCGCCATGGGCCGCGAGGGCGCCAAGGTTGTCGTTGCCGACTTGCAGGCGGAAAAAGCGCAATCGGTTGCCAACGAATTACAGGCTCTTGGCGCCGAGGCGTTGGCCGTCGAGGTCAACGTCGCTAATGAGACTTCAGTTAAGCGCATGGCGAAGAGCACCTTCGAACGCTTTAGCCGCGCCGATATTCTAGTCAACGTCGCCGGCATTTATTATCCCAAAGCATCGGTGGTCGATTTGAGCGAAGAAGATTGGGACCGCACGATCAACATCAACGTCGGCAGTAATTTTCTTTGCTGCCGCGAGTTTGTGCCGGCGATGCGCGCGCAGCATAGCGGGCGGATCATCAGTTTGGCCTCGGGCATCGGCCACTACGGCATGCGCCAATTCTCCCACTACGCGGCATCCAAGGCGGCGGTGATAGGATTCGTTAAATCCCTTGCCCGCGAAGTCGGCCCCGACGGCATTACCGTCAACGCGATCTGTCCCGGCTCGGCTAATACTTCGATGCCGCGCCAACATCGCTCCGAAGAGGAAGTGATGGAGCGCCTGCGCGCGACGCCACTGCCGCACATCCTCGAACCGGAAGACATCGCCGGCTCGATTCTTTTCCTCGCCAGCGACGCCGCGGCGTTTATCACCGGCCAGTCGTATAATATCAATAGCGGGACGTATATGTTTTGAACGGCGTAGCGCTTCCTTCGTTGACGGGTTCGCAAATCCCAATGGCAGAAATCGAGTAGTGTTTTTATCGTGGTTCGACTGTGCTCACCATCGTTCGACCCAGAGGCTCTCGACGGGCGACCCTGAGCCACGTCGAATGGGTCGGGGGTCCAGTTCCCCTCTCCCTGGATTCCCGCTTAAAGCATGCGGGAATGACGGACTTCGGAAAGACCAAGCACGCCAAGTTCGGAAGGGAAAGATTGATAATCTTACAAACGATCTTCACCATTTTTGTCCAACCTTTGCGGCCTTGGCGTCCCTTCGACTTCTCAGGACATGCTTTGCGGGAGATATTCCGAGTGCTTTTTTTTGCGTTCTTTGCGGTTAAATTTCCGATTCCGAATCCTTTTCGGTTGCGGCTCCGCCACGCTGTGTCTCTGTGGTTAATACTTCTTCAGAGGGAACCCGGCATAACCGAAACATTAGACGAACTTAAGAGACACCACACTAGCGGCGGGCTTCGGAAAGTGTGATACGGTTAAATCTAATATTCCCCGCAACTTGCTGCGGGCACCATCAAATGGGGAATCCAAAGGGGGCGAGCATCCCCTTTGGGCAATCTTATTTGGGCCGGGGTCAATACCCCGGCCGCGAAGTGGCTTTATTTATAGTAGACCGCCAACATTG
>JAERMN010000408.1 GCA_016844625.1 Deltaproteobacteria bacterium | reverse complement strand
GAAAAACTAAGCAATTTAACGAAGCCACTTCGCGGGCGGGGATTTAACCCCTCCGCTGATTTAAATATCGCAAAGGGGATGCTCGCCCCCTTTGGAAACCCCATAATTTTGTGCCCGCCTCAAGAGGCTGGGTTAACATAGAATATATTTGAAATTTTTGGTTCATGAAAATGAGGTCGAAGTTTTGTCACTCGCGCAAAGGCGCCAAGGGATGAGAAGTAGAGAAAAACTCGAAACTCGAAATGAACTACCCCGCAGCAAGCTGCGGGGTATCAGAAGCACAAGATACTAGTTCCCCCAAAGGCGTCACCCCCGAATGTTTTTATCGGGGGTCCAGGTTCGGATTAACCTGGATTTCCGCCGAAGGACGGATCCGTCCGAAGCCTTGTGGCGGACCCGCTTAAAGCATGCGGGAATGACGGACTTCGGAAAGACAATTAGTTTAACGCAGCAAGCTGCGGGGGAATAGACCCACAGAGATTTAACCGCGGACAAGAATGTCCGCGCTCCGTATTCCCTTCGAGTAGTCAACGCGCTTGGAATCATCCAGCCGGTTCCTCGCTCGCCTTGGCCGATTGCTCGATTAGCTGATGTGCCTCTTCCGTTCCTAAGAATCGGTCGATGGCCGCGTGGCCGGCGTAAAGTAGCGGTGTGATGCCGAGGGCGACGATCAGCTTGAAAGAATAATTGGACGCCGCCACGGTTAAAAACTCCGACGTTTTAACTTTCCCCGGTAACCAGAACGCGATGGCGATGATGACGATGCTGTCGATTAGCTGCGACACCACGGTGGAACCCGTGGCGCGCATCCAAAGATAGCGCCCGCCGGTCTTGTGGCGCACCAGCCAAAAAATAAACACGTCCACCATCTGACTCATCGCAAATGCGATGACGCTGCCGACGATAATCCACAGCGACTGGCCGAACACGGCTTGGAATTGCGCGTCGGTCACCGGCGAAAACGACACAGCGGAAACCTGCATGGCGAGGAAAAGCACGATGAACGCATAGACGATCAGGCCGATCGTCATGAACGTTAACCGCTTGACGCCCTCCCGGCCGAAGTACTCGTTGATCAAATCGGTGGCGATAAACACCACCGGCCAGGGGATCACGCCGATGCTCAAGGTGAATGGCCCGAGAGTAAATAATTTGCCGCCGGTAAGCTCGCCCAAAATAGCGTTAGTGACGAAGAAGCCCGCCAACGCCATGTAGACGATATCCCGGCGGCTCTGTAGTCCAATCATAGATGCCTCACGCCACGTCGTATTACTCTAGTTGAAAGTTTGCGCGACTCGGGCAAATTATTAGACCGCCCATGGCCCACGAGATGGGGAATTGCTCGCGGCAAGACACCAAGTGACGGGCGCTGCCCGTCATCCCGAGCCAATGCGAGGGATCTGAAAAAGATTTCTCCCTTTGGTCGAAATGACAATTTGATTTTTTCCTTTGCGTCTTTGCGCGAGATATTCCGATCGCATTGAATTTTTTTTGCGTACTTTGCGTTCTTTGCGGCAAATTCTCTTCTCCTCTTTGGTTGCGGCTCCGCCGCGCTGAGAAACGTTAAAAATTATCTGTTTTCGTCAACTCAAAACCCGAGACGCGAAACTCGAAACCTCTGCCTCGGCAGGCCGTACATCGACGATCTTCAACTCCACGCTAGTCGTTCCGTTCCACGCGTTCTCGGTCAAGCGATAGACAACGTCCATTTGCTCTCCCGGCATGCCCGGATAATCGTCGCCGACGCCGAAGATAACGCCGCTAAGCACCCGGCCCGCCTGGCGCAAACGATAGCGCACGCCGGCGGAAAAAACCTTGCGCTCAGCGACTTCCGCATTAGCCGTGGTAAACACTGGTTCCGGATTGCCGACGCCAAAGGGTTGCAAGATCTCCAGCTCGCGCATGAGCGGCATACCGATGGCGGGAAAATCCAGCTCGGCGTCGATCTCCAACAGCGGCGACAATTGTTCGAGCGAAAGCATTTGCCGCGCGGCGTTTTCAAAAGCTGCGGAAAATTCTTCCAACTGCTCCGGCTTGATCGACAAACCGCCGGCGTATTCATGGCCGCCGAATTTTTCCAAACTATCGGCGCAGCGGCGCAGCCCTTCGACCATATGAAAGCCGCGGATGCTCCGCGCTGAGCCCTTGCCGGCGCCGTGGTTGAAACCAATGACCACCGTTGGCCGGTGAAATTTTTCGACGACGCGCGACGCGACGATGCCGAGCACACCGGGATGCCAGCCTGCACCGGCCAAAACTAATGAATGGCGCGCGCCGCCGCTCATTGCCGCCTGCGCTTGCGCCAGCGCTGGTTCCAGCACCTGGGCTTCGATGGCGCGCCGCTCTAGATTATGCGCTTCCAATTCTTGGGCGATGCGCAGGGCGATCTCGCTCGACTCGGTGGTCAGCAACTCGACCACCTTGATGCCGTAGTCCACGCGCCCGGCGGCGTTGATGCGCGGCCCCAAACGAAAGCCCACTTGTCCGGCGCTGACTGCGCCGGCGGCGATTCCTGCAACTTGCTTGAGCGCCACGACGCCAGGACGCGTGGAGTTTGCTAATTCCACCAGACCGCGCTTGATCAAAGTCCGGTTGATGCCTTTGAGCGGCACCATGTCGGCGATGGTACCCAGCGTGACGATGTCGAGATAGTGGCGAATATCCGGGTCGGCGGCATTCTTGAACCAACCCACTTCGCGCAATTTAGCGCGCAGGCCGATGATTAAATAAAAAGCCAGACCCGCGGCGCACATCCCTTTGTCAGGAAACGAGCAATCTTTGCGGTGCGGATTGATCACCGCCACCGCCGGCGGCATTTCTTCCGGCGGCTGATGATGATCGACGATGACAATGTCGAGACCAAACTCGCGCGCCGCCGCCACTTCGCGCGCGTTGGAAATGCCGCAGTCCACCGTGACGACCAGATCGACGCCGCGCTCTTTGAGCCGCCTTAATCCCTCGGTGTTGAGGCCGTAGCCTTCTTCGATACGATGGGGCACATGGTAGATCGGCGCCGCGCCGATGGCGCGCAAGAAAGACACCAGCACCGAAGCGCCGGTGGTGCCGTCGACATCGTAGTCGCCCCAGATGCCGATCTGTTCTTTACTCTTGATCGCGTCGACGATGCGCCGAACCGCCGAAACCATATCGGCCATCATCAGCGGCGCAGGCAGATCCTCGCGCAGGCTGGACGAAAGATACGTTTTGGCCTGAGCGCAGTCGGCAAGACCGCGCAGGGCGAGCATGCGGCCGAGCAGCGGCGAAACGCTTAACTGTTGGCAATAATTGGCGACAAGCTGCGGGTCGGCTTCCCTGAGCACCCAACGTTTGGCAAGTTCATTTGGCATTTCCACGTCATCAATAAAGCGAAGCCGCTTCGCGGCCGGGGTATTGACCCCGGCCCAAGTAAGATAGACCAAAGGGGATGCTCGCCCCCTTTGGAAACCCCATTTAACGGTTCCACGCTAAAATCAGCGCGCGGGTCATCGTCAAATAATGCGTTACGCGCACATAGGGGTCATCCCAGGGCCGTGAAGCAGTTCAGCCTACTCGTCGCGGAACGCGCGCGCGCCGGTAAATATAAGATTGACCTTGGGGAAAAACTAACGCCGCAATCTTTCGCCCCACAGCAGAATGACCGGACTGGCAATAAAAATAGTCGAGTAAACTCCGGAAACGAATCCCACCAGCAAGGCAAAGGCAAACGGCCGGATCACCGCGCCGCCGAGAACATAAAGCGCCGAGAGAACTAACAAAGCCGTACCCGTGGTAAGAATCGTCCGGCTCAAGGTTTCGTTGATGCTGGTGTTGATAATATTCTCCAAGGTCTCACGTTTGATCTTGCGCAGGTTCTCGCGAATACGATCGCAGATCACCACCGTGTCATTGACCGAAAAGCCGACGATGGTCAGCAGCGCGGCGATGACCGTGAGATCGAATTCGTAGTTGGCCAGCATCAAGGCGCCGACGGTGACTAAAACATCG
>JAERMN010000407.1 GCA_016844625.1 Deltaproteobacteria bacterium | reverse complement strand
TGGGAGCGCGAGTTGCAAGCTTTAGAACAAGCTAAACCGCTCAAACAGTGGCAACGCACCGAACGGCTGGCAGGACTGCATTCACGGGCGAACGATTAATGTACGGTCTCCGAAATCCAATAATGACGAAGGTGGACGAGACGATTCATTGATAGCCGTCAATTAAACGAAGCCACTTCGCGGGCGGGGGTTTAACCCCGCCCGCGACCAAAGGGGATGCTCGCCCCCTTTGGAAACCCCATTTAACGGTTCCACGCTGAACTCAGCGTGGTCAACAACAGATCAATCGGAGGAGGCAATATGAAACTAACATTGGACCAAGCCAACTTGATCGCTGACAAAACGCTGGCAAAGGCGCGCGATGCCAAGTATCGCCCGATGTGCGTTGCAGTATTGGACGACGGCGGCCACTTAAAAGTGCTCAAGCGCGAAGATAACGCCAGCATCTTGCGGCCGCAGATCGCCATCGGCAAAGCCTGGGGCGCCGTCGGCATGGGTGAGTCGAGCCGTGCGCTGAGCGAGCGTCTCAAAGAACGGCCGGCATTTCTCGGCGCGCTGTCGACCATGTCGCAAGGCAAAGTCGTGCCGGTGGCCGGCGGCGTGCTGATCATGGACGGCGATGACGGCAGTGCCATAATTGGCGCCGTCGGCGTCAGCGGCGGTACAGCTGAAGAAGACGAAGCCTGCGCCATCGAAGGCATCAAGGCGGCCGGCTTGGTCGCCAAAACCTAAACTGGACGTGGGGACTCTGTATTGCCTTGCTATCCAAGGCGCAAAGCACGCCAAGTTCGGAATCGAAAGATAGATAATTTTACAAACTATCTTGTTTATTTTTTCCGACCTTTGCGGCCTTGGCGTCCCTTCGACTTGGCTCAGGACATGCTTTGCGGGAGATATTCCGGGACTGACCGGTGCGCGAAGCGCACCCTACGAAAACCTTCGTGTCCGGAGCCTGTGGTGAGCCCCGTCGAACCATGCCTTCGTGGTAAACGAAATCAAGGTGATAGTGCCAGGTTAACCACACAGAAGCCTGAAGCGGCAAAATAGAAAACCTCGGCCGCTCCGACACGCCACTCATCCTGCAGCGAAAAATCTGGATACGTGAGCTGCAAGCGTTAGCCGACGGCGCCCCGCTCACGTCGTGGAACCGCGCGGAGAGAGTGATGCAGCTGATCTCCTATTGCCATGTGCCCGAACCGGCCCATGTCCGGGATTAATTACTTCCCGTAATGAGCCGCATCCGCCGTGTCACTATTTAACGCATCGGCGCGAGCGGAGGATTCGTCGACGGCGCGTTGCAGCAGCAGCTCCAACGAAGGTTTAGCTTCAGCGACCACAAGCATTTGATACGAGAAGAGAGCGGGAAGCACGCGAAGACATGCGTTGTTTACGGCCAACAGAAAGCGACTGAGCCAATTATCTCCCACCGCCAAGGGGAACGGAGCAGGAATTCCCCGCGACGCGGTAATCTGAAAGCCGCGCTGTTCGAGCAATCGGCGCAGCGATGAGAATGTGAAAAGCCGTTTATGGGTAATGTCGAGAATGCCGCGTTTGCCATAATTGAACTGGCCGAATAGCAACATCAATCGAATAACTAAAAAACCGATATTGGGCGTGCTGATGATCACCTTTGTGTCCGTGCAGTATTTCATGCTGTCGCGCAGCTGATCGATGAACGCCTCCGGCGCAGCCAAATGCTCGATGACATCCAAAAGCAGGACGCGGCTAAACTCCGCAATCTTCACATCAGGAATGCCGGCGTTGAGGTCATGCTTAACGAAGCTGTCTAAGGCAACATTTGCTCCGAGTGGAAACATATCGACACCGGTGACGTGGCAGCCGCGTTCCTGGCGCAGCAACGCTCCCATATAGCCTCCCGCGCAGCCGAGGTCCAAAACCTTCGCTCCCGCCGGCACGAGCTCGAGAGTTGCCGTGTGCGGGCTGTCGTAACCCACTTTGAGCCCATAGTAAGCGTTGGTATCGTGCCCGGCTCGGCAATCAAATTTACTGTCGTAAAAGACATTTAGCTCATGCGCCCGCGATTTGAGCGTCGTCGTCGCCACATCCCAAGCGTATTTCATGCCGTTAACGTGACAAATTTCGTCGCCGTAATAGGTGGGGATCGGCAGCTCGCGAATTCGGCACCCGGCGTTAAGGAGCTGAATGATAATTTCCGTGTCGAAATGAAAATCGTTGGTGTTACGGTCAAACGGCACTTTTTCGAGGGCGGCGACCGAATAGATGCGATAGCCAGAATGAAACTCGCTTAGTTTTGTCCGTAACAATCGATTCTGAAACCAAGAAAGCACTCGGTTGCCAAAATATTTGTAGAGCGGCATGCCACCCTTGAGCGCCGCCCCACGGCTAAGCAGGCGTGACCCGAATACCGCATCGGCCTCGCCCTGAGCTAAAGGTTTTAGCAAGTCGGGAAGTGCTTCAGGCGCGTATTGACCATCGCCGTGAATCAGAGCGACGAAGTCGAACTGGTTCTTGATCGCATAGTGATAGCCGATTTTCTGATTGCCGCCGTAGCCCTGGTTTTTCGGATTGAAGAGCACATGAAGCGGAAAAGGCAAAGAGCCGGCCGCCTTAATCTTCTGACCGATCGCGAAAGTTCGATCAGCCGAAGAATCATCAATGGCGAGAATCTCGACCTCGTATCCCTCGGACAAGCTTGCCGGAATACGAGCGAGGACGCGTTCGATGGTGCCCTCGGCGTTGTACGCGACGATAAATACCAGAACCCGGAAATTTCTCTGGTTAGCCAATGTTCATGTCCAAGATCGATGGAATCCTACTAAGACGCTGACAAATTGCAACTTGTTGCTTAGCACATCGGCAGCCTAAAATCCTGTTACCGTACCTTTCAGAGCGGGTACCGGGGTCGAGGCGTCGATGTCCAGATAGAGAGTTACTATTAACGCGTCGCCCATGAAACGAAAATTTTCTTTCGACCTCCCGTAACAGACTGTCATCGATGAAATCGGCTGGCTTCTTGCCTACGAGCTAGGGAACGCTGGCGCTTAGGTTTTGGTGACTGTCGCGGAATCACACGATAGCCTATCGGTCAGATTTCGCAGCTGGCTGAACCGGAAGCCTGAATTATTCCGATTCCTCCCTTTGGTAAAGGGAGGTTAGGAGGGATTTTGCGGTTCACGTGCAAACAAATCCCCCTCTATCCCCCTTTTCAAAGGGGGATGTAACAAGCTGCAGCCAATTCTCCCCGTCCGCACCGGCTGCATAATTTCATTGCTTGACGGATTCTTTATTGCTTTGATAGTTTACCAAAACTCTTTAAGGAGTGAGCGATGAAACTTCGTGTTGGTAATGGCTGTTGGCATGCCGGCCATGTGCAGGTTGCGGCCTACTGTTATGAAGCAGGTCTCTTCGCCCAAGAAGGGATCGATGTCGAAGTCGTGACGGCAAAAATCTATGCGAAAGGTATGGAATCCAGCCGTCCCGACGGCGAGCGCTATGACGAAGTCGGCACCGTGCTGCGCGATATGATCGCGTTTAATATCGACATCATTCCCGACGTCCATGTGCGCACGCCGTTCGCAGAGCGGGCTTTGGGCAATGACGAGCTGAGAATCATCGGCGGCTGGCGCAATTGGTTTCCCGCTTCGCTGGTGACCGCTCCCGGCGTCAAGTCGATCAAAGAACTCAAGGGCAAGCGCATCGGCGATTGGTATCGCGGCGGCATCGCCACGTTGTGGCTCGAACGGCAAATGCGTCTGGCCGGCTTGGACCCTGATCGCGACGTCGAGTGGAAAATCGGTTACCAATACGGCTCCATGCGCGAAGCCTGGAAACCGCTCCTAGCCGGCGCAACCGATGCCGCCATCGTGCGCAATCAATGGGTGCCGCAATTGATCGAGCAAGGCTTTAACAAGCTCTACGACTTCGTCGAGGACTCCAAACCGCACGGCCGTCCCGATCGCGTCACCGTGGCGCGTAAATCATTCATCGAGCGCAATCCGGAATTAATCAAGCGTTTTTGGCAAGCGACCATCCGCGCCTATCAGACCATGCGAATGATTCCCGAGAACTATCCCTTGCGCCGCTACGTCGAAGCCAAGCTGCGGGTCGACAATCCGGATGAATCCGAGCGCATGCGCGATCTGGTGCCGATTATCATGTTGGAGAGTTCGTTTTTTCCGCTCGACGGCCAGCTCAGTCCGGAAGGCGTCTGGCGCATCCTCGAAGAACATATCGACGCCGGCGTGCTGTCCAAATCGGTGACGCGCCAGGATTTGGCTGCGGTGATTCAGCAGGATTTAGTGCAGGAAGTCTGGCGCGAAATGGCCCAGACCGACGAGGTCAAGCGCAACTTGGAACGGCTGGCGCCGGTGGTCGAGAAGTACGGCTACTAGGGGAAAGTAAAAATTAAAAAGGCAAAAGTAAAACACTGAAGAATTTAACCACAAAGGGCCTAGCGCAGCCGAGCCGCAACCAAAGGGGAAAAGGGAATTAACCACAAAGGGCACAAAGGTCACATAGAAAGAAGATTCGGATTCGGAGTATTAACCGCAAAGTACCCAGCGCGGCGAAGCCGCAACCAAAAGAACTAAGAGATTTAACCGCAAAGGACCTACTGCGGCGCAGCCGCAACCGAAGAAGATTCGGAACGGAATATAAAAGAATCGGGATTTGTAGGGGCGGGTTTGAAACCCGCCCTCTTGGATTTGGCGCATCGAGAAATTTGCGCACGCCGCGCAAATTATCACGGATAGCAGTGCAAAGGACGCAAAAAAGACGCGAATCCGAACTTGGCGTGCCCTTCGACTTTGCGCCTTTGCGCGAGTCAGAGTTTTTCGATGTTCTTGATCCTACATTCGGGCCGAACATTTCAAATATCTTTGGCTCGCCTTTAGCGGACTTCGCGCCATTGCACGAGATCTCGCCTGTCCGATCCGTCACTCTCAGGCTGCATCGCTATCCATGGCTGCCGGCAGATTCAAACGGGCCGCATAAACCTCGCGAATGGCGGCGAATGAGAAACTCGATAGCAGCCTTCGCACATTGCCTTCCATCCCGCGCAAATTCGTGTAGTGCCGAAGGTGGCTCTTTAAACCACTCTGAATTCGCGGCTGGTCAGGATCAATCTCCCAGGGATGAAAATACACGACGGCCGGTTGCGATTCGCTGCGCTTCAGGTGACGAACGGCCAGGTGGTTCACCGCGTAGGGAAAAATTCTCAAGTAGCCGCCGCCGGCGACGGGGAAGTTGACTCCGGCGAGCCTTATGGTCGAGAGCGGCACTTCGGCGATGGCGCGCCGGCCGTTGCCGTTGAGGTTATGGAAAAATCTTTCATGGCCGGGAATGCCATAGAGGTCGTGGCGGATCGGAAAAATACTCGAATCGTATGAAA
>JAERMN010000406.1 GCA_016844625.1 Deltaproteobacteria bacterium | reverse complement strand
AGGATGGAGGATGGAGAATCGCCCGTCTCGCAATATGGTTCTGTGGGTTTCCTACGCGTGGGTAACCTGGCACAATCACCTTGATCTCGCTCACCATGAAGGACATGGTTCGACTATGCTCACCACGGGCTGCGAGCGCGAAGTTCGGAGTTTTGGTCATCCAAACCCTTCGTGTCCTGCGTGCCTCCTTCGAAATAAGGGGCCAGCGGGGTCCCGGTGGAGGGAAATCTCTCCAATTTCATGTTCAGCGGACGAGCGTAAGCTCATGGGACACTTCGTGGTGAATACTCCTCCGCACTGAACCCAGATAACCAACAATATTAAGCAGAGCGTAAGTGGAACGGCTGATTCTATTCGATATTGATGGCACGCTGACGCGGACCGAGAACGGATACTTGCCGTTCAACGAAGCGATCTTTCAGACCTTCGCGATCGCCGGCGATATACGCACTGTGGTGCCGGACGGCAATACCGATCCGCTGATCGTTAAAGACATCTTTGCCAAGGCGAAGATTCAGATCGAGATCGGCGCCGATCGTTGGCAACGGTTTACCGCCAATCTAAGAGCGAGTTATCGGCAGCATGTGGAGCGTGGTGAGACCACGGTGCGCGCATTACCGGGCGCTGCCGAATTGCTAAAGGCGCTGTTGGTAAACCAAGCTTTTAGTGCCAGTGTGGTTACCGGCAATTTTGAAGCGACTGCTGAGGTCAAACTCGAAGCCGCTGGATTGGCGCTTTATTTGTCTCGCGGCGCGTATGCGAGCGATTCAGAACACCGGCCGGACTTGCCTGGGATCGCCAAACGACGTTGGCAACAATTGGCGCGCCGCCTGATTGAGCCCGAGCGCTGCGTGATTGTCGGTGACACGCCAAACGACTTGGCAGCGGCCCGAAAAAATCACATGAAGTGCCTGCTTGTCGGCACGGGGCGTTATCCGGTAGAAGAGCTTTTGTATTGGCAA
Source organism: Deltaproteobacteria bacterium (assembly GCA_016844625.1). GTDB lineage: Bacteria > Desulfobacterota > Binatia > UBA9968 > UBA9968 > DP-20. The sequence goes on along the minus strand of JAERMN010000406.1, from coordinate 3,047 downwards.
CCGGACGCGTGTTTGGCGGATCTCAGCGATACGAAAGCAGCGCTAACGACCCTTGCTAATTTGTGACGACCACTGGAGGACATCATGCAATATCGAATCATCGGAAACACTGGGCTGAAAGTCTCGGAGATTGGCTTCGGATGTGGCAACAATGCCGTGCTCATGGTCAAAGCGCCCTATGACGAGCAAGTTAAAGTCGTCAAGCGCGCGTTGGATTCGGGCATAACTTTTTTCGACACCGCATTCGCCTACGGCTTGGGAAAATCCGAAGAGAACTTAGGGCGGATTCTCAAAGACCTCGGCGCGAACCCTGTAGTATCGACAAAGATACGTCTTGAGGCTGACTGCGTGGGCGATATCAAAGCCGCGACGATCCGCGCGGTGGAAGGGGGGCTCAAACGACTCGGCCGCGAGCGCGTCGATTTCGTCCAGTTGCACACGCGCGTCACGCGCGAGCGCGGCATGGACAAGCGCTTCAGCTTGACGCCGCCAGACGTGCTCGGCACCAACGGGGTGGCCAATAGTGTTATTGCTGGTTTCAAAACCCTGCGCGAGCGCGGCAAGGTTGGTTGCTTCGGCTTCAGCGGTCTTGGCGAAACCGCCGCGCTGCTCGAATTAGTTGATAGCGGCGAGTTTCACGGCTTTCAGTGTTACTACAATCTGCTCAATCCGAGCGCCGGCGAGCGAGTTCCCAAAGACTTCAGCGCTCAGGATTACGGCTTGATTCTAGATCGCGCGGCGGCCAAAGGCATGGGCGCTTTCGTCATTCGCGTTTTAGCGTCGGGCGCGCTGACTTCGAACCCCAGCGCTGGAGGCGGCAGCAGCGGCCAAACTTTATCGCCGGGGTCGGACTATCCGCTCGATCTCGAGCGTAGCGAAAAAGTAAAAGCGGCACTCGGCGTCGAAGGCAAAGATCTGACGCAAGCGGCCATTCGCTTCGCTCTGATGAATGCGAAAGTCTCTACCGTGCTCGTCGGGTTTTCCAATACAACGCATGTGGATGAAGCAGTTGCTTGTTCTGGCATGCCGTCGCTGTCGGATCAGCAGATGAGCAAGATTAGCGATCTCTGGCAGAGCGACTTCGGGAAATTGTCAAACTAACAGCGCGGAGATTCTATGGCACTGTTTTTTCACTCCGACGATGTCGATCGGCTGATTCCGATCAAGGACGCGGTCGAGATCACCGAGAGCGCGCTGCGCGATATGATTTCGCCCAGTGGCGTGTGCGCGCCGCGGAAGCGGCTCAATCTTCATCGCAACGTCGCCGAGGGGACGTTCGACACGGTGCTGAATATTTATGCCGGTGGCTCGGCAAGCTATGGCGCTGTTGGGGCGCAAGTCGCCCTGCACCGAAAGACGATCGTCGGCAACACGCAAAAACGGCCGCCGTTTAATCCCGACCAGACCGAGTTGGCGCTAATTTACGACTCTGACACGGGCTCACTTCTTGGCGTAATGGCGCATCGGCCGCGGGATTTTACCGGTGTGGCCGATCTGCGCACGCCAGCGACGAGTTTGGCCGGGCTTGATCTGTTTGCGCGCAAGGACGCGCGGCGAGTTGGAATCTATGGCTCCGGCCAACAGGCTTGGGCGACCTTCGCTGGCTTGTGCGAGATGCGCAAGCTCGAAAGCGCTAAGGTTTACAGCCCGACACCAGCGCATCGCGAAGGTTTCGCGAAAAAGATCAGCGCCAAGACCGGTGTGACGGTGCAGCCGGTCGACAAGCCGGAGCTCGCCGCGAAAGATGTCGACATTATTCTCTGTATGACCAACACGAACGTGCCGGTCATCGACGGCTCGTGGTTGGCAGCGGGGCAGTACATCATTTCCGTCATCGGCAGTAATATCGAGTTGGTTAAAAGCGGCAATCTCGCCGCGCCGCGTCGCGAGATCGACGACGGGACGCTGCGCCGTTGCGACTTCATAGTCGCGTTATCAAAAGCCCAGGCGATCGATTCGCAGCAGGGCGATATTTTTTGGCCAGTGCACGATGGTATCATCACTTGGGACAAGGTTGTCGAGATTTCCGATGTGCTTGCCGGTAAGGTGAAAGGCCGGACCAACGACCAGCAGATCATTCTCTACAAGAACCAAGGCGGCCAAGGCATCGTCGATATCGCGCTCGCGAAGAAATGCTACGACCTTGCCAAAGCGCACAGTAAAGGCTACGAGATGCGGATCGAGCCGCGCTTGAACTGGTGGGTGCAGGGGGGCCGGGCGGAGACATGGTAAAATGATGAAGGCGAAAGGCGGAAAGATGAAGGAGGAAAGATGAAGTTTTCAGTATTGGGTTGGCGATCGCTTGGGGCCTTTCTGATATGGCAATTCTTGATTGCAGGTTCAGTTCACGCTCAAGCCGAACCCTTCTACAAGGGCAAACAAATTCGCATCATCACCGGGGCCACGGCGGGCGGTTTTTATGACCGCTGGGGACGGCTATTAGCCCGGGCAATGCCCAAGTATATTCCGGGACAGCCGGATATTATTGTGCAGAATATGCCTGGCGCGGGGTCGCTGGTGGCACTCAATTATGTCTATGGTGTGGTTAAACCCGATGGACTTACAACCGTCATGCCTAACAGCAACGTCTATCTAGAGCAGCTATCGGGCCATAAAGAAGTGCGGTTCGATTTGCGCAAGTTCTCGGTTATCGGTTCGCAAGAGAAGAACTATATGTTGCTCTATATGCGAGCGGACGCGCCGTACAAGACCATCGGCGACATCATCAAAGCGAAGGAGGCGCCAAAATGCGGCAGCACCGGCGTGGGAAGCGCTGGATATGTTCTTGATCGGGTTTTGGACGTGGCTTTTGGCGCGAAGATCGACACCGTCATGGGTTATCCAGGTGGAAACGAGATCGACCTGGCGGTGGAAAAGGGCGAAATACAATGCCGGGGCAACACGATTTTGCCACATTTCGGACGCGAGCCCTTTGACACTTGGCATAAGAAAGGGTTCGACCGCCATTTAATTCAAACAGCGCGCAAACGAGACCCGGTTGTGGCCGAGGCGCCGACGATCTACGAGCTGATGGACCAATACAAAAC
>JAERMN010000405.1 GCA_016844625.1 Deltaproteobacteria bacterium | reverse complement strand
CGATACCGATCGTCATGACCACCGGCAATCCACTCGCGACCGGGCTTGCTGACAGCTTGGCGAAGCCTGGCGGAAACGTGACCGGCTTGAGCGTGATGCGAACCGACTTGACCGTTAAGCGCCTTGAGCTGCTGAAAGAATCCTTTCCAAAAAGAACCCGCGTCGCGGCGCTATGGAATCTGCGCGAGCGCGGAGCGAGAACCCAAATTAAAGAAACCCAAGAGGCCGCCAAAGTTTTGGCCTTACGTTTGCACCCGTTGGAAATAAAGTCGGCCGATGATATCGATCTCGCGTTCACCGCGATGAACAAGGCGCGCGTCCAGGCAATTATCATATTAACGTCGCCGCTGGCCACACTGAACTCGAAGCTAATTGTCGAGCTCGCACTCAAACATCGTCTACCGGGAATCTATCCGACCAGACAGTTTGTCGAGGAAGGCGGCTTGATGGCCTACGGCCCGCTGATTGGCGACCTGTACCGGCGCGCGGCGACTTACGTGGACAAGATTCTCAAAGGAAGAACGCCCGCCGACCTGCCGATCGAGCAGCCGATGAAGTTCGATTTCATCGTCAACCTCATAGCCGCCAAACAGATCGGCGTGACGGTACCGCCGAACGTGCTGGTGCGGGCGGACAAGGTGATCAGATGAACCAATATCCTTCGCATTCGCTCAGGACAAGTTTTGGATTGTGGGAAATGACCTTATGCACCTCCGCGTCCGGGTTGCCCGCTACCGCCGAGGCCTTGTGCGGCAATGCACGCTCTGTTTAAATACGTGAGGTCTGAACGCGCTTGCGGAGATTCTATGGCGAAACAAGAGATTGACAGCACCCATCTCACGTACGACGACTACGTTCAGTATCCTGATGATGGGAAGCGTCATGAAATCATCGAGGGGGATCACTACAGGACTCCCGCACCAAGAAGAAAGCACCAGAGAGTCTCAGGGCGACTTTTTGTCGCGCTCAGCGGTTTCACAGCTTCTCGCCGCCTCGGCGAGTTTTATGCCGCTCCATTCGATGTCGTATTGTCTGATGAGAATGTGGTCCAACCGGATCTGTTATTCATCTCGGCGGCGCGCGCTGGAATCTCGACGGAAGACAACATCCAGGGCGCTCCTGATCTCCTCGTCGAAATCATCTCGGAGACCAGTCGCAAGAAAGACGAGGTTACCAAGCGAAAACTCTACGAGCGGTTTGGCGTCCAGGAGTACTGGCTGGTGGACCCGGAATTGGAGATCGTAAAGATTTTCAAGTTAGAGCAAAAGAAATACGGTCGAGCGGTGGAGCTGAGCAAAGAAAATAACGATATCCTCACCAGCGAGCTTTTCCCCGGTTTCAGATTGCCCGTCATTGAACTTTTTGAGTAAATTCCCTCCGATCCAATTCTCGAACAATATCTCGCCAACTTCGGAGAAGTCAGAGAAGATTCTTAACTTCGCGCCTTTGCCCCTTGGCGGGAATAATTCCGGTTCCATTCAAGTCTTGCGTTCTTTGCGGCTAATTCTCCTCCTCGGTTGCGCCTCGGCCGGGTCGGTTCTGCACCGACAGCGCGGGGCGGATTTCGTTTAGCAGCATGCGCGCTTGGCCGCGCACGTCGTCCGAGGCGACGCGCGCGATGATCGTGGTCAGGCCGGCGTCGACGTAGCCTTTCAGTAGACGCACGCATTCTTCAGGCGTGCCAAAGATCGTGAAATGGTGAGCGAGCTTTGCTCTCGGCTCGCCGAAGAAGTTCTCCATCCACTGCCACCCTTCTTCCTTGGCCTTTGCCGCGTTGCGAAGAATGTTGAAAGTCGCGTAAAGCGTCGTCGCTTTGAGCTTTCCCGTGCGGCCAAACTGCTCGCCATAGCGATCAATTTTTTCGCGCGCGCCGGTAAATCTCTCCAACGTCGGCGCCAGCGTCACCCAACCGTCGCCCAGGCGGGCGACGCGCTTGAAGCCGGTTTCATTTCGGTCGGCGGCGATCCAGATGGGAATGCCCGGTTGCTGCACCGGATGCGGCAGTATGCCGACGTCGTTTAATTTGAAATAGCGGCCGTCGTAGTCGATCTTAGGCTCGCTCCACAGCCGGCGCATGATTTCGATCGTCTCACTCAGTCTCCCCGCCTTTTCCTGCGGCGCCACGCCGCAGGCGGCAAACTGGCGCTGAATGTAATCGCGCACCGGCCCGACGCTCACGCCGAGAATAATTCTGCCATTGGAAATAACGTCGACAGTCGCCAGCGCATGGGCGAGCAGCACGGGATTGCGCAGCGCCGGCAGCATCGGCACGATGCCGAGGCGAATCTTGTTCGTCCGCGCCGCCAGCGCGGCCATCGTCGTCAAACAATCGCCGCGCGCTTTGTCGAGCACCGTAACGCTGTCGCCGAGCCAAATATGATCGAAGCCAAGCTCTTCCGCCTGCGCCGCGTCCGACCATAAATGCGCGAAACTCTTCGCCGCCTCTTTCCGGCGAATCAACTGGCGCGTGTGCAGCAACAAACCTATTTCCATCGTGAACTTTCTACCTCAAGCATTTCGAGTAAGGAGTAAAGAGTGAGGAGTAAGGAGTTGGGAAACTCTGACCTCTGACCTCTGATTCCAAACGTCCGGCTTCCAGCTCATCACTCCTGACTCCTCCCCCTTCACTACTTACCGTCCGAGCCCTCACTTCCCCACCCGCAGCGCCCTGTCCCAGCCCGCTTCGCGCAGTTCCTTGTAAATCTCGCGGGTGAAGCGGAAATCGAAAATCTGCTCGACGGGTACGTCCTTTTGAATATTGAGCATGCGCTTGGCGGTTTCGATGTCAGATTTCTGTGTCTCGAGATCTTCCGTGCCATCGGCGGTCATCATCTCCATGGTCGCGTCATAGTCGGCGCTGCGCACGTCGTCCGGCGACTTGTCGTATTTTTTGCCCAATGCCAGCGACTGCGCCTTGAAGCGCTTGACGAACTCGCGTCCCTTGACCGTCGCGCGCAAAAAGCGCCGCACCAAGTCCGGCCGCTTCACGACCATCTCTTCCGACGCCGCCAAGCCGGTGTAAAGCATCTTGATCTCTTTGCCGATGTTGGCCACTTCATGCACGGCAAAGCCGCGCGTCTGCATGCGCAGCGAATCGGCGAAACCTAAAACCGCAGAGTCCACCGCCTTGGCGGCCAGAGAAGTGACCCGCCCGCCGGTGCCGAGCGCCACCCAGATCACGTCGCGCACCGGGTCCATGCCATGTTGGCGCAGCATGAGATTGGCCGCGCCTTCCATGGTGTCACCGCGCGAGGCGATGCCGATCCCCTTGCCGCGCAGATCAGCGACCTTGCGAATGTCGTCGCGCCAGCTGAGAATTTTGTAGAGCGGCCGATCGAGATTGACGTAAACCACTTTGAGCTTGATGCCGCGCAAACTCGCGTTGAGCGACGATCCGGACGACGTGCTAAAATGGAGATCGCCGGCGACCAATGCTTGGGTCGCCAGACCGCCGGGCATGGCGATGATCTCGACGTTCAAGCCCTCGTCGCGGTAATAACCCAACTCCTTGGCGACGAAGTGTGGGTAGTAAATCACACCGAAGCTGGCGAACGACACGCGGAGATTTTCGAGGCTCGGCGCTTGAGCTAACAAAGACGTTGGACAAACGGCCAAAGCGAAAACAAGAAAACTGCTCAGCCATAAATATTTCATCTTCATCACCATAAGATTTACATAACTGTTGGTTGCACTCAAATGCAAGTGCCATAGCGCTGCTTGTCTCACTCGCTTACCTGCGATATACACGCGGCTTAAGGAGTTGAGCAAATGGCCCATTCAAACCCGATCACTTTGGAACGCATCGATCACGGCGTCTTGCCGTCCAACGATCTCGGCCGGGCTTTTCGCTTTTGGTCGAGTTTCAAACCGCGAGGTGCCGATGATTATCTTTATGACGGTGGCCAATCACCGCGGCTTTGGCCTCGCGTTGCAGGATTTTCGCATCTCACCCAATCCGGCGCGCCGCTTGGAAGGTGTTATCTGGGGCTTTGAAGTTGCTGACGACAATCTCGCCGCCGCCACCGCCGAAGCGGAAAAGCAGAAGCTGCGGTGCGAGCGCGTCACTGATTATCCGGCGGCGAGTCCGATCAAAGAGTCGCTCTTCGTTCTCGATCCCGACGGCAACACGGTGGAGTTATGCATCCGCAAACAGCCAACCAACCAAGCGCCCCAAGCTGGACCGATTCCGCTCCGGCGCATCAGCCACGTGCGCATCGAGGTGACCGATCTGGAGCAAGGGCGCGATTGGTATAGCAACACCTTCGGACTTAATGTCGGAGATCAAGTGCCGGGCGAAGCACAACTGACGATGACCGTCGCCAAGTCGAATCAGTTCGTCATTTTGCGCGATGTCGACAAAGTCGCGGATCGAAGCACGCAGTGTTTCAAGGGACCGCATATCGATCTGCGCTCGGATGAAGCGTCTTACCCGGAAATGTTCAAGCGCTTTAATCGAAAAGAAACCTACTGGGGCCCCGATCCCAACCTCATCCCGTGGCACGAACCGGACATTAACACCGCCTACGGCTACGACCCGTTCGGCAACCGCATTCAGATCGGCGTCATCGCCAAACGCCCCATGCATCACGGCGACGTCGCGCGCTTTCG
>JAERMN010000404.1 GCA_016844625.1 Deltaproteobacteria bacterium | reverse complement strand
AAATCGATAGGAAGGAACGTGCGGCGAAGTTTCTTCGCCACCAGATCGGCATAGAGATACGGTACCCATGAAGCGCCGGTTTCGATGAATCCCACTCTGAGCTTGGGAAACATGTCCGGGATGCCATGTTCCGCCAGCGCGCTGAACGCTGAGATAGCAATCATTCCTCCTCCCAGGCCGGATCCTTCCGCGGTGGCGGACTCGATGTTCCCCGTCGCATTGTGAATACAGATGGGCAGGTCGAGGCGGCTCGCCTCGTCGTAAAGCGGGAAGAAATGTGGGTCGCTGGCGGCGCGGCCGCCGGCTTCGATGCCTTTCTTGAACACGCCGCAGGCTCCATGATCCTTTGCCCACCGCAGCTCTTCCACGGCCTTATCGATCGCGAGCATCGGCAGCACGGCGACCCAGCGCAGCCGTCCGCGACTTTTCTCCGTGGCTGTGGCGATCCAGCGATTGTAAGATTTGCACAGTGCGACGTCGATCTCCGGTCGGGCGGTGAAAGCGTGCAGGAACAGCGTCGGGTAGAGCACCTGCACGTCGACGCGCAACTCGTCCATGTGGCGCACGCGGGCGTCCACGTCCACAAGCTCGCGGGTCGCCTGAACCGTGCCGGTTCGCCGGTCATCGCGCCAGCGCCGGAGCTGGATCGTGCCGTCAATCAGCCAGAGGCGGTGCGGCCGAGCATCGCCCGGTGCCGTCGCCGCTCCCGGATCGACCAATACCGGTTTGAAACGGCGTGCGCCATTGTCGAGGTATTCCCAGGTTGCTTCCGTTTCGTCTATATGGGCATCGACGTCTACGCGAAACATGGTTCCTCCTGCCGCGCTCATGACGATTTGGCACGGTCTCAATTTTCAAAGTCCGACAATTCTGCGGGCATAGTAACCTTCCAAACGTCGTTTATGGCACCGCAAGGGAGCTGTCAAGGCAAGAAATCCCGCTGCATCTCTTCGGCTCCCCCTCGCGTTCACGGTAGATTTTTGTGGGGATGCTTACGCGCTGGTGATCTGAAGTAAAATTATTTTTACTAAAGCGCTAAGCTGTTTTCCTTGTTGGAGCGAAATACCGCCCTGCCGTCCAGAATAATTTTCATGACTACCGCCGGATTGTCCGACGGCTGAATTCAATCACTCGATTTCGTCAGCTCTTGGGTCCGCTTGCGTGTCTTATCAAAGTGATCGATGGCGTCGTTAACGCACTCGTCCAAAGATACATCGCAGCTTCGAACCAGCGATACGCCCTGGACGCCGGAGAAGGCGTCGGCGTTGTGCGCTGCCGCAGGTTCTTTCCCTTCACAGAGGTCGTTTGCTGAGTTCAACAGCAGACGGCGCATTTCGATGATGCCCACATCGGTTACCCCCAGCTGTTCTTTTGTCCTGTCCGTGACGGGTCCCATACACACCTGAGCGGCCATATCCTGATTGCCGGTGCCGACGATGCCCGTGAAGTTATAGGTTCGCTGCACGGCGCGATCGATCAAGAAATCATTGGACTTATTGTGCAGCGGATAGTAGTTGTCGTCCACTTCAGCACCGAACGGCCCGCTCACCGTGCCGCGCTTCATGCCGAGAATCTCGTCGACGGTGTAGGGCCGATCGAGTTGGCATCCGAAAGTCCAAACCCAACAGTGCTCATCATCGATCGGCACGAAAGCGTGACCGCCCGGGCTGCGCGGCGGCATTGTATAGAAGGGCAGCAAATACTGGTTGAAGCGCCAGTAATATTGATCGCCCAAGTTGCGCTGCGCTGCGACCATGAGGCCGTAATCTGTGTTCTTCGCCATGACTCGCGGCGCCTTGTCCAGGGTGCGAAACAGAAAGTCTAAATCCTCCGGTTTGAGGGTTTGCGGATCTTTTTCAAATCTCGCGCGCAGCGCTTTGGCCTTTTCAAGATAGGACTCTGTGCGCCGATAGAAGTCGAGCGTGGTATGCAAATAGCTCGTGTGCGCCGAGTCTATGCCCCCTTCCAGCGCCTGCGCATAGTTACATTCCTGGAAGCGTTTCATGACAAACCGATAGCCCGAGGGAACCTGGGTGAAGGTTAGCTTCGGCAGTTGGGGAATATATTTCTTTGGCCCCATGTAAGCCCATAAGATGCCGCCATGTTCGCGCAGTGGATAGGATGTCAATTTGACCTTGTCTTTAAACCCCGATTCCGGCGGCTCGGTCGGCAGGTCCACGCAGTTACCGTCCACGTCATACTTCCAGCCGTGATAAATGCAGCGAATGCCGCACTCCTCGTTGCGGCCAAAAAATAGATGAGCCCGCCGGTGCGCGCAGTAGGCGTCGATCAACCCCAGGCTGCCTGCGCTGTCCCGAAACGCCACCAAATCCTCCGCTAACAAGCGTACTCGAACCGGCGCGCAGTCTGAAACTGGCAGTTCATCGGGGAGCAGAGCCGGCAACCAAAATCGCCTGAGCAGCTCTCCCATGGGCGTGCCCGGACCGGTTCTCGTCAATATCTCGTTCTCTTCCGCGCTGAGCATGCTTCTCCGCTCCTTTCGCTTAACGCCGGCCGCCAATTATCCCGAATTCCGCAGTTGAGGGTCTTTTCTGAACCGAGCGAGGTGTGAGCCTGGAGTCGCAAAGGCACCCAACGGTAATGTTTCAAAGTCCTTTTCTAGACTCGGCAGTCCGTTGCAAAGCGTTTGATAAATCGACAGATTGCACCCATGCTCGCAAGCCACTTAGAGGTAGAGCCGCATTGCCTTCGCGACGGAAGGCTTACACCTCGTCCTTCACGTCACTTTCAACTGCGCAATCCGGGATTATTCCGTCTGCCGAACTCATATCGCCGATCGGTTGGCGTTCGCAAGGCTTGACTACAACCTCATTGCGGATAGATATTCAAATGAAAGCTTTGGGCTACACGCGTCAGAGGAGCTTGTCATTCCGCGGAGGTGCTATATGAAAATCGGTCCGTCCACGCGAGTCTTGTTGTTCCTTTTCCTGGGATGTTTCGGGTTTGCTACGAATGGTTCGACCGGCGAATCCAGCGGTGCTTTGTTAAAGGCCAAAAAAGAAGCAGAAGCGAAGGGGTTCATATTTGAAACCAGCCGCGATGCGATTGTCGCCAACGCAAAGAAGGAAGGGAGCGTTAGAGTTCTGAGCGGACTGGATCCCAGCGCTTATGCGCCGATGATGGCGAGCTTTAAGAAAAAATACCCTTTCCTAAAAATCGATATGGTTGAGGTAACTGGTTCCGACGGCGCGCACCGCTTTATTTTGGAGTTAAAGTCCGGCACGCGGAATGACTATGATGTCGCTCACGCCTCCACGGAATTCTATTCTGAATACATTCCCTTTGGGAAAAAATTCGATCTCCTAGGCATGGCCGAAAATGGCGTGTTGCGCATTCCACCCAAGATGATCGATCCAAAGCAGCGCTCGTTCGCCGCCCTCGGCAGCGCGCTTTCAGTGGTCGGCTACAACAAAAATTTGATTTCAGCCGATAAGGTTCCCAATCGCTGGGAGGATTTTCTCAAGCCTGAGTTCAAAGGACGAAAATTCCTGGTGGACATGCGGCCCCATGCTTTCGCGGCCTATCCGGCCTGCCCGCAAGAAGGCCTTGGTTTGGAGTGGATGTTGAAATACGCCAGGGGCTTGCGCGAGCAAAACCCGATCTGGTCGCGCGGCCACAGCAGGGCTTTGAGCTCCATACTGGCTGGCGAATATGCGATTCATTCCGGCACCCATTATCAGTCGGTCGTGCGCTCTATGACCAAGGATCCGACCGGTGTACTGCAATTCAAAATGGTCGAACCGGTACCCGTTCGGCTTACGGCGTTGGAAACCGTGCTCGCCTCGGCACAGCATCCCTACGCGGCGCTGCTGTATCTCGAGCATGAGGCCAGTGCGGAGGGTCAAGATGTCATCGACAAGCAAGAGTTCGTCGGTTCCATTCACTACCCGGGAAGCAATATGTCGAAATCGCTTCAGGGCAAAAAACTTTGCATCAATGGCTTCGCCGACTTTCATAATTCCGACAAGTGGATGGCCATGGCCGTTGAAGC
>JAERMN010000403.1 GCA_016844625.1 Deltaproteobacteria bacterium | reverse complement strand
GGCGGCGACTTGCGGTTTGCTTGCCGTGTGGCGAAAGCGCTAGCCCGGATTATTCGCGGTAAAACTGAGATCGAGGTGCAACCCTTCCGGAACGAAGGCAAAACAGTTGTGCCTTGAAGATGCAAGCGCGGCGAGTTGCTTATGAGATCAGCAGCGAAAAGATCAAACATCGTGCTGAGCACCGAGCACAAAATGAAACATTCGCGCCGGTGCCTTCGTTCGGTGCTTTAGTTCTTTGGGGTCACACCTCGATCAACAGAGTGTCGTCAGGTTTCCTCGTTGCATGAATAATCCGGGATAGGATGCGCATTCCAGATTACAGATTCCAAATTTCAGAATTGAAAAGATCACGGTCCACTAATAATAAACGAAGCCACTTTGCGGCCGGGGTATTGACCCCGGCGCTAATTAAAATATCGCAAAGGGGATGCTCACCCCCTTTGGAAACCCCATTTATGGGTTCCACGCTGAAATCAGCGTGGTCAACAACAAATCTCGCGGTCACTTTTTTCGCGCGCGAGTAGACGCTGGTATTTCTCGCGTGTTATAGCCAACGTCATCAACTCGCTAATGCCGCGTGCTTTGGCATTAGGGCCCCTGGAGAAAATTCTGAGCTCGATTCCCACCGATAAAGATCGCACGGGCGATTCGCTCGAAGGCGATGTCTCGGCTTCGTCCACACAAGTGTCAGCGCGATTTTTGGATCGAATGTTTCAACATCCCGCCGTCGAAGTTTTGCGCTACCGCGACTTTCGTTTGCTCTGGTTTGGCCATGTGTTCGGTTCGATGGCCTTTTGGATGGATCAAGTGACTCGCGGTTGGCTCATCTACGAGCTAACTAATTCTACCGTCCAACTCGGCATGATTCGCGGCGTGCAAGCGATTCCGATTCTTTTTCTCTCGCCCATTGCGGGCAGCGTCGCCGACCGTTATTCGCGCCGGATGCAGATTCTCATCACCCAGCTCGCCGACGGCGTGATGTTCGCCGTATTGGCGCTATTGATCATCACCGGCGCCATCGAACCCTGGCATGTTTATGCCACGGCTTTCGGCATGGCGGTTGTCCAGACGTTTCATCACCCGGCCCGAGCGGCGATTATTGCCGATGTGGTGCCGCGAACTCATCTGACGAATGCGATTGGGCTCGGCTCGATGGTTTTTAATGTCGCGCGCAGCCTCGGGCCAGCACTAGCGGGCGTGCTGATAACGGTATCTGGCACCGGCGGCGCGTACGCCGCGCAGGCATTTTTCTTCCTTCTCGCGACTTTTTGGACTTGGCAGTTGAGCGGTGCTGAACCAGGCGCGGCGCAATCGCGCGCTCATGCGAGTCAGCACGCCTCGTTAGGCCGCAGCATTATCGAGGGTTGGCGTTTTAGTTGGCAAAACGAAACTGTCCGCAGCGCGCTGCTGATTACGATGCTGGCAGCGTTGTTCATCGTGCCGTTCACGGCGCTGTTGCCGGTGTTCGCCCGCGACATACTGCGGGTTGGTGCCAGCGGACAGGGTTTGCTCCTCACGGCGATGGGCGTGGGCGCGCTCGGCAGCGCGGTGATGATCACCGGTTTCGGCGATCGCATGCCGCGCGGCAAAATCATGCTCGGCGGCGTGGCGCTCTATGGACTCGGTGTCGCGGCATTCGCAATCTCGCCGTGGTTCCACTTGTCGATGTTTCTCATGATCGTCATCGGCTTGGCCAACGTATGCTCCCATGCGCTGGTGCAAACCGTGCTGCAAACTTACTCGCCGCCGGAGTTTCGCGGCCGCACCATCGCGCTGTTTCACATGAGCCAGGTGGTGATGACCGTCGGCAGCATGGTGATCGGCTCGCTGGCGGCACTCTTCGGTGCGCAGTGGTCGGTGGCGCTCATGGGCACGGTGGGCGCGCTGGCGATGCTGGGGATTCACTTCGCCTTACCGAGGGTTTGGCATATTCGGTGATCACCGATTCGAGGATCAAGGATGATTGAAATAGAAGCGCCACTGGATCCTGAGCTGCCGATCTGCGACGCGCATCATCATCTCTGGGAGCGGCCGCCGAACGGCTACTTACTCGACGATTTGCTGCAAGATGTACGCAGCGGCCACAACGTCGTTTCGACGGTCGCGGTGGAATGTCGCTACGCTTATCGCAATGACGGCGCGGACGAATTAAAGCCAGTCGGCGAGGTCGAGTTTCTCGAAAGCGTAGCCAATCGAGTTGCCGCTGATTCGACGAGCGAAACTCGCGTTGCCGCCGCTATCGTGGGTCACGCGAACCTGACATTGGGAGATGGGGTGGCAGCGGTGCTTGAAGAGCATATGGCCGCGAGCCCAGGCCATTTTCGCGGCATTCGCCACTCGACGATTTGGGACGCCAGCGACGCGCTGCGTAGGGACGCGCAGCAAGGTCTTCTCGCGGATAGCCATTTTCGCCGCGGCTTTGCCTGGCTGGGTAAACTTAATCTTAGCTTCGATGCCTGGCTCTATCATCCGCAGCTCCCGGAGCTTGCCGCTTTGGCCCAAGCTTTCCCGAACGTGACGATCATTCTCAACCACATCGCTGCGCCGCTTGGCGTCGGACCCTATGCGGGCAAACGAGACGAAGTCTTCAAAGTCTGGAGTCGAGGGATTGCCGGCTTAGCGAGTTGTCCGAACGTCGTTGCAAAACTTGGCGGCGTAGGCTCGCTTCGTTCCGGTTTCGACTGGCATGAGCGCGCGGTGAAACCTTCGTCAGCGGAGCTCGCCACGGCGTTAAGACCGTACTTCGAGTGGTGCATTGAAAATCTGGGCGCCGATCGTTGCATGTTCGAAAGCAATTTCCCGGTGGAGAAGCTCTCCACTTCCTACGTGAATCTTTGGAACAGTTTCAAACGGATCAGCCAGAAATATTCTGCCGGTGAGCGCGCCGCGTTGTTTCACGACACCGCCGTGCGGATTTACCGGATCGGCTGACTGCTGGTTTCTCATTGCCGCAGTGCGGGAAGGATCTCTTTGCCCCATAAATCGATCGCCTCAGGAACATCCGGGCCGAGCGGCACACCGATGGCGATTTCGCGGAATCCATGCCGCGCCGCGAGGGTGAAAAGTTCACGCAGCCGGTCGATGCATTGGTCCGGCGTGCCGGCGATGATCAAGCGATCCACAGCATCATCTGGAGTAAGCGCCGCCGCAAAATCAACACCGCGATTTTCCGCGTAGGCTTGGCGCACGGCTTGAATCGCCTTGGGATCGATACCCTTTGCGGCGAGCGCGTCATCCGGCCAACCCGACGCGATGTGCGAGACAAAACGCTTGGCGTGTTGGCGCGCGGCTTCGCTGTCGCGCGAGACTGAAGCATTGAGCAACATCGTTTTTCGCAGCGGCGGGAGCGCAGCGAGCTCAGATCGAGCTGAATCAAGACGCGCCAGCGACGCTTCCATGTCGGCGATACCGTAAAGCGTTTGTAAGATGACACCGTCGAAGTGGCGCGCGACAAGATCGAGCACCGCAGGTTTCAGCAAACTGGGTCCGTAATAAAGGTGGATCGGCGCCGCCGTCTTGAAGCGCAGCGCGTAGTGTTCCGAGTTTAGGTGAAAATAGTCGGCGAGCGTCGGTATATCCCGGCGATTGAGCGTTTCGCCGGCGAAAAGCGTGCGCAAAGCGACGGCCAATTCCGCCATGATCGCGAGCGGCTTGGTCCGCACCACGTGACGCGCCAGTATCGATCGCGAGCCTGGGCCCAAGCCGAGAGAAATTTCCCGGCCGTTGGCCAATTCGGACATCGTCGCAAAGGCCATGGCAACGTCAATCGGATTACGAAAGTACGGTACGGTGACAGCGGTGCCGAGCTTGACGGGGAGCCGCGCCAAGATCGCCGCCGAGCTGGCGAGCACGCTGCGATACTCCAGATTGTCGTTGGTCCAAACTCGGGTGAAGCCGAATGGCCCCATGATTTGCAAAGCGCGCTCGGCCAAGCCGATGAGCTCGGGAAGTGAATAGCGATTTAAGACATGCAGCGGATAGTGAATGCCGATTTCGCCAGTGAACACTGGTGAT
>JAERMN010000402.1 GCA_016844625.1 Deltaproteobacteria bacterium | reverse complement strand
CTCTCGCCGAACGGCAGCTCCCGCACCAAGATCGAAAGATCCAACAACTGTTGCAGTAAGCGGGAAAGATTGGTCTGTGCCGTGCCCAACCGGGCTGCAATCTCGGACGGCCGCTCCGCGCCTCTGCCGATGGCCTCAAGCACGGCCGCGGCATTGACCCCGGTGATACCTTCGTCGCGCAGGATTCGTTGTGGCTCTTGTTCCATGAACGGGGCGAAGTCGAAATAAAGCGCTTCCGCCAGCGCGACAACGTCTTGGCCCTGCTCGACAAATTCCCAGTATTTCGGAATTCCGCCGACACAGGAGAATTTTTCGAAGGACTCCAAATCCGCTTCCTTCTGGACGCAAGCTTGGCAGAATGCTGCATAGCTCATCGGTGAAATATGCATTAGCTTCGCAGCACGGCCGTAGAGCGGTGCCGCACGATGGAGAAACAAGTCGTGCATCATCCGCGTGCTGGAGCCGGCAAGTATCAGCAAACAACCGCGCGGCAATGAATGGTCGAGCCATTTTTGCAGTTGGCTCGGCAGCGTCGGATCGACCGCCGTCAGATAGGGAAACTCGTCGATGCAGAGAATCCACCGGCGCTTTTGCAAAGCTAAGATTTCAAACAACTCCGCCCAGCTCTTCGGCACGATGCGCGTTTCGAGGCTGCCGCTGATATCTTGGAAAACCTGCTGGATTTGCATCTCACGGGGCGCCTCGATGGCCTGGCTGTAGAGCCCTTGGCGCGCGTTCAGCCCCTCGCCCAGCAGGCGAGTTTTGCCGACGCGCCGCCGGCCGTAAACCACGAGCAGTCCGCCCCGCTTTGCGGCGGCGTTGAGTTCGTGCAACTCCAGTTCTCGGTTCGTGAACGGTAACGCCACGGAAGCTAGTGTGCGTCACATAATGATGCTTGTCAAGCATTATGTTTTATAAGCATAATCGTTGTGATTAACGCGGGAGGGGCGATGCGAGCGTGAGCGGTGGGGTGATCCCAGGATGAGAAGTCGGTGGGTAGAAGCTAGAAACGCGAAGGGGCACGACAAGCCGTGCCCCTTTGCAAACTCCAACTACAACGAAACAGTCTGGTTAGTGATGCGCCGCCTGTTCGTCCAACGACAGATTGACGTAGTGGTGCGATTTGGACACGGCGCCGATGCCTTTGATGATCGTCTGCCAGTGCTCGCCCTCGTCCTGGCTATAGAAAATATCGCCGTCGGTGGTGCCGGCGAAGATCGCGTAACCGCCGTTCCACACGTCCATCGCCATGCCTTCGATGTTGGCGCGGATATGATCCGGCAGTCCGCCGCTCAGCATATCCCACGTCTTGCCGCCGTCGCGGCTGCGCGCCACGCGGGCGTCCGCGGTGTGGAGTTTTCGCCAAGTGCCCGGACCGGTCTTGGCGCCGGCGACGAAAAGCAAATTGGGATCTTTGGGGTGGACGAAGAATGGATCGACGTAGCCGATGCGGAAATCCCGCGGCGTCATGCTCTTCCAGTTGGCGCCGCCGTCGCTGCTGACGCAGAAGCCAGCGGGTGTTTCCGGTCCGCAGTTGGTCGTCGGCGCCGTGCCGTAGAGTTTGCTCGGATCGTTGGTCGGCACCAACACGCGGTGCGCGTCGGGGTTGATGTTATCGAGCGTCGACCAAGTTTTACCGCCGTCGATGCTGCGCAAGAAGCCGCCGACTTCCACCGCGACATGAATGATGTTGGCATCCTTCGGATGAAAGGTAATGCTCTTGGCGTGGGCCAGGTGCGGCTCGCCGGGGAATGTCCATTTCTCGACCCCCGGCACTTGGCGCAAGCCAGGCAACTCCGTCCAGCTCTTGCCGAGATCGTCGCTGTAAAATAAATGCGCCGGCTGCGTGCCCGCATAGACGCGCGGCTTGCCGTTTACCACTTGAGCGGCGAGCGAATAAATTTCTTTTTCACCGATACCGCTGTCACGCCGCTCCCAAGTCTTGCCCATATCCGAGCTGGCGTAAATTTCACGACTGTAGGTGCCGCCGAACAACGTCTTGGTCGTCGGTTCGAAAATGATCGAGCTGAAATGTTTACCAGGCACCATGGTCTCTTGTTGCGCCCAAGAAGCGCCATTTTTCTGGAACGAAAATATTCCGCCGACCGTGCCGACCAACAATTTATCCGTTTGCGACTCACCGCTGGTGAGCGACTGACCTCCGGGCGATAGACATACAAACATGACGGGCTCCTTTCAGTTTGAGAAATGTTTTGCTTCAACGGTATGACCGCTAGCGCTTGCGCGGGCTCTTGCCATGCCGATCCTCTAGCGACCAGCCACAATCTACTGAACCCGTGTCACCTTCGTCAAGCCAAGAATTTCACCGCGTTCATGCCATGCGATTGCCGCGCAAACAGGCCAAGCGAATTGACAATATTCGTTGACTCAATGTATCTTCGAGCTACTTTTCTTCACGCTCACACGCATGGTTCAATCACTTCACCCACCCGAGTCCATAGAGCTGGACAGTCCGATGACACACGACGGGGAGTACCGCAGCAAGCTGATCAAACTGCTCAACGACCAAGCGCGCGCCGAGCTCGAAGCTTCGACGATTTACTCCCGCTGGGTGCGTAAAGCGCCCGGTCCCGAGGAGCGCCTGCATCTGGCGGAGATTGCCCACGAAGAGACTGAGCATTGGTACGGCACGATCAAAGTCCTCGAAGGACTCAAAGTCACTCCCCAGGAAGCGAAAGATTATGCCGGCCGATCATGGTTTTATACGGTCTCCCACGTGTTGATCCCGCGTTATCGTTGGGTTGACATTTTAATGCTGACTTTTCTCATCGACCGGGGCGCGTTTCTGCTGGTCGAAGATTTCGCGCGCAGCAGCTATGCCCCTTGGGCAAGGTTCGCCAAAAGAGTTTTAGAGGAGGAAGTCGGCCACATGGATTTCGGCAACGACTTCGTGCGCGCCCAAGTCGACAAGCTCGGCAGCAAAAAAGTCCAACCGGCGCTCAACAAATGGTGGCGTGTGGCGCTCAACATGTTCGGCCCGCCGACCACGCGCCATACCGAGCAATACATCCGCCTCGGGCTCAAGTACCGCAGTAACGAAGAACGCCGCCAAGCCTTTCTCTTGAGTTGCGAAAAGCAGATCAAAGAAATGGCCTTGCAGGTGCCGGAGCTCTATCGGCAAACTTATCCGTTCATTTAACCCGTTCATCGCAGCCGCGCCAGATTCTCGCTAGCGAATTCAGTGCAGTTCTGCCGCAACTCGTCCGGCCGCATGAAGCCGACACCAATGGCGCGTCGGCTGAGTAGCCCCGACGGAACTTTCTTTCCAGCCGTTCGTCTAACCGAGCCAGAGAAGAGAGCAGCAATTCTCCCGGCGTCTATGCGATGGAAACCAAATCTATCAAAGAAAAACTCCGTGCCTGGCTGCCGGGCGACCCGCGTTATTATCAAATCGCAGTTCTCTCATCTCCGCTAATCTACGGTATTGGCTGGCTCAGTTTCGACATCGGCTGGCCGCAAGTCGCGATCGCGCTGAAGTAGCGCCAACGCGGTGCCCTTATTATTGTTCACTTTCTTCATGATTTCGCACCCTAAGACCAGGCCGGATTCGCGTAATGGGCGGATTCTGTTCGCTTTACTAGTCACCGCTGGGGCCGCCTGCATCCAGTTCGGGCTTTATCGCGCCAACGGTCTGCTCTGGCCGCTGGTGGTCATTCCCTCATTAACACCGCTGCGCGCCCAGCTATTTTCTGGAACAAAATTTCAATAAGATAGTCTAATTAAACTAGTTAATATTGGAATCAAAGATTTCTACCGGGATATGCTTGAGCAACAGGTCAAAAAAGCCGATATGCGCGCGGGATTCACCGAATACGCTTGGGATATGAATTGGAATGAGACGCCTCCTGATTTGATCCCGGGTCGCGGACGCCGTCCTATCATGCCTCCGATGGGCGGCGCCCGCGATATTTTCGTCACACGCATGCACGTGGGCTACGACGCCCAACATTTTCCCGAGGATCTGCTCCTGCAAGAAACCGCTGACAGAAGTAATTTTCAAGCGCGCTACGTGCTGCGCCAGCCGTGGAAAGGCGAAGAGTCGTCCTGTCCGGCGACCGACGAGTACCGCCGCCAAATCACCCAGCGCCAGCAAAACGAAGCGCGCCAGCTCGCCGATCTGACCGGTTGGCAGCTCGCCGACATCCGCAGTCAGATGAACCTGCGCACCGCCAACGCCGGCGACGGCAAATGGTGGCAAAAACTTTGGACCTGTTAGCCCGCGGCGGCGTGAGATAGGCTCACGTTCGTTGCCTCCCACACAACGCCCAAGCCCCCCGGCTTGGGCGTTGTGCGTTTAGCGCCAAGTGAGACAACGCTTTCTCGCCACGAAGATCACGAAGGACACGAAGGGTTCGGATGATTAAAATTCCGAAATTCATGCTCCCTTCGGCTTTGCTCACGGCAGGCATTGTGCGCGCCGCCCTCACCCTCGCCCGCTTGCGGGAGAGGGAAGAGGTGAGGGTCGAGCCACACGCCAAGCGCGCAAAGCGCATAATGCTTCCTTGACGACCCTCATCGGTTCACAGTAAGTTACGCCGAAGCAACGAGGGCAAAGGAATGACTCACGCATACCCAACCGAGCCCAATGGCGCCGAGCCGGACCTCTCTAATAGCCCTTAACGCCACCAAAATGAGGAGAAGCCAAGTGATGAACAAACGGATTTCATTTTCTTTGAGCGTTATCATCACCGCGCTCACGCTGCTTCCGCCAGCCGCCAACGCTCAAGTCAAAACCCGCCTGTCCATCGCCACCGGCGGCACCGGCGGGGTTTACTATCCGCTCGGCGGCGGCATGGCGGCGCTGATCTCCAAAAATATTCCCCACACCGAAGCGACCGCGGAGGTAACCACGGCATCGGTTGACAACGTCAAACTTTTGCACGGCAA
>JAERMN010000401.1 GCA_016844625.1 Deltaproteobacteria bacterium | reverse complement strand
CAAGAAACGCCAGCCGCCCAAACCTGATTCGATTTTTGTTTATCGCGACCGCCGGCGCTTGGCTGCGCAGATCCAATGTTCGTATGCCCATACCCTTGTATTTCGCCGTTCCAAAAGTTCCAGCCGTTCCAGTTGTTCCAACAGATATTCGGTCTGCCCTACAACTGCAACGATTGAAACGACTGGAACGTCTTGAACGACTGGAACCAGCCCGCGCAGCGGGCTTTAGTTGCTCGGTTTTTCGCCCAGGGGCACGGCGACCGCAAAGCCATGCTCCGATATGTCGAAATAGTTTCCGTCGGGATCGGAGCCCCGGGTCTCGGCGTAGGGCCGCCCATTGGGACGTCCCTTGGGCAATTTGTTGGGATTAATTTTTTTCATCCGGTCGACGATCTTCTCGCCGCTCTCGACCTCAAAACCGAAATGATAGAGCCCGTTGGGCGCGTTCTGCTCGTTATTGGGCAGAATGGCGAGGTTAAAATATCCGTCAGTGAGAAAGATAGCGCCGCCTTCGTCTTTAGCCTTGTGCAGCATCTGCATCTCAAAAACGTCCATGTAAAAAGACGCGAGTTTCCCGGTATCCTCCGTGCGAATGGCCAAGTGTTTTATCTTAGGCATGATTCCCCTCCTTAGTTTGTTTTGACGTCAAGTAAAAATTCTTCCCGGACTGTTCAAGACTTTTGTTGCTCTGCTCTCGTAATGCCGATACCGAAAGGCTCCGAGCGGTTGCCGAACATCACCAGCGGCTCGGCTCCCACGCTGGTAAGCTGATAGTATTCCTTGGCGGGTAAAAAAACGATGTCGTCCTTTTCGAGTATGCGCTCGCCGCCACTGATGTCCTTGACTGAACATTTGCCTCGGACGATTAAAAACGATTCAGGATTTTGGTGGAAGTGCATCGGCGTACAGTCGCCCGGCTCAAAATAGAGCATCCAGGAGCGAAAATTCTCGGTGCCGAATAAATGGCTGTTGCGGATTTTTTGCTCCCGCGCCTCGCCGATTTTCTGGTTCAAATTGATAAAGTCCATCGAACGCCCTCCGTAACCTGCCTACGAGCCGGAACCTATCGCGCCGAGGGGCCGGTTGTCAAACCGCCCACCAGACAGTTCGCGGAGCGTGTCAGAATTGTGAAAGGGGAATTGACTCCCGCCAAGCATGTCCTGAGTTTAATCGAAGGGGCGCAAAGCACGCCAAGTTCGGAGGGAAGAGATGAATTATCTTGGAGAATTTTTTCACCGTAATTTTCCGACCTTTGCGGCCTTGGCGCCTTTGCGGGAGATATTCCGAGTTTCGGTTGCGGCTTTGCCGCGCTGGGCCCTTTGCGGTTAAATTAAGTTTCCCAATCGGTGATTGTCCAAGCGAATCACTTCCCCCTATTAAAGATTTCATCAAAGCGCGCCACGGTGTCGTTGTAGTTCTCGATCATGCCCTCAGGGCGCGCTGGGTAAAGCTTTAAGCCTTGCGTCAGACTCGGCGGGTCCGGCGAGACATCTGGCCGGCCGGGAACGCGCCGCTGCGCGCGCAGCAAACCCTGGCCTTCCTTCGACAACGCGAAGTTGACAAACAATCGCGCTGCGTTGGGGTGCGGCGCTTTGTCGGGAATCGAAATCGCGTTAATCACCGTGATCGTCGGTCCTTTGAAGCGCACCCATTCGATCGGCGCGCCGGTCGCTTTCATGCGTTCGACGCGATTGGAATACACCACCGTGGCGATTGCGGATTCCCCGGCCGCCACCAATTGCGCCAGCAATGTGTGACCTTTGCGCATTTGCAGATTCTGCGCGGCGAACTTCTTCATGAATTCGAGTCCTTTGTCTCGTCCCATGATTTGCAACACTTGGTAGAACCACTGATACTCTTCGGTCTCTAAACTGATCAGCCCCTTCCATTTCGGATGGAGCAAATCCTCGTAGCTGCCGGGAACGTCTTTCGCGGCAACCTGGCGGGTGTTGTAACCGATCACGTAGGGAATCTGGTAAAAAGTTGTCCAGTGTCCCAGCGGATCTCTAAACCCCTCAGGGAACGCCGTCGCTTCTTCCGAAATATATTTGGCCAGCATGCCGAGATTCTTCAGTTGATAAACTTGCACGATGCTGGTTTGAAAGACATCGGCCAGGTGCGTGTTGGCGCGGTGTTCGACGATAAATCGCGCCTGGACTTTTTCACCGGCGGAGCGAAATACATCGGTTTTGACGAAAGGATATTTTTTGGTGAATTCCTTGGTAAAGATACCGGCTTCTTCGGTCTCCATGCCGGTATACAGCACCAGGCGACCTTCCTTTTTCGCGCCTTCAATAAGTTTATCGTGCTCGGCGCCGGCGCCAAGCGCCGAAGTAATGTCAATCGGCAGCCAGCTGGCAACGATGACGCTCATCGCGAGCAGTAAATAACGGTTGAGAAAATTCATTCTATGTAAACCCCTCCTCTGAAGGCGGGAACAATTAAATGGGGTTTCCAAAGGGGGCGAGCATCCCCTTTGGTCGCGGGCGGGGTTAAATCCCCGCCCGCGAAGCGGCCTCGTTTAATGAACATCCTTCAATCCTCGTTTCATGCCCCAAAGCATATCTCTATTTGGCGAGCCATTGTCAATCATTCGCTTTGAAAACTTGAAATCCGCCACCGGCTACACTATCGTCACCCATTGCGAATCACCTAAAAAATCGAGGAGAGCACAATGCCGGATTTCAAACTCATTTCCGCCGATAGTCACGTCAACGAACCGCCCGCCGCTTGGGAGCGCGTGCAGAAACAATACGGCGAGCGAGCCCCCAAAGTCGTCAAAGATCCGCCGGGCGTGCCCAAAGGCATTTGGTTGATCATCGACGGTCTGCCGCCGGTCGGCTTATCACACTATTCGAAAGGCCTGGTGGTCGACAAAACCCAAGGCATCTCCGCGGTCGACGAAGAAAAACATTTTAAGACGATCGGATTCAACGAGAGCTTTCGCTACGAAGATTATCCGGGCGGCTGGGAGCCCTCGGCACGCCTCAAAGACCAAGACATCGATGGGGTCGACGCCGAAGTGCTGTTTTCCAGTGCCGTGCGCCAACTCTACAGCATCACCGATGAGCCCTTTCAGCGCGCGATCTTTCACTCGTACAACGGTTGGCTGCATGAGTTCTGTAGCGTCAATCCGAAGAGACTCATCGGCCTGGCATTGTTAACGATTCTCGACATGGAACACACGGTCGCCGACATCCACCGCTACGCCAAGCTGGGCTTTCGCGGCGTGCAGATTCCCACGCGCATCAAAGACAGCGGTTACTATGAGCCGCACTACGAGCCGATGTGGAGCGCGCTGGAAGAAACCGGCCTGATCGTCAACGTGCATACTAGCGTGACTCAGGGCGTGGCGCGCACGCACTATGAAGGGCCGCGCGAAACCGACCCGAGAGAAGAGCCCATAGGCTTTGCCCGCAGGCAGGTTCCCGCGCAGCAATTTCTCGGCAACATGATTCTGTCAGGAAACCTAGACCGCCATCCCAAACTGAAACTGGTTTGTGCCGAGTTCGACGTCGGCTGGGTCGCCAACTTGGTGCAGCAGGTTGACTACTGGTTCAGCCGCGAAAGCACCTTCGATGCGGATCGGAATATCAACAAGCGCCCGCCCAGCGAGTATTTTAAGGAAAATATTTTCTTCACCTATCAAGACGACCGCGCCGGCGTGCTGACCAGCTCGGTTTACGGCGAGGATAATTTCCTCTGGGCCAGCGACTACCCGCATGGCGTGACGACTTGGCCCTGCTCGAAAGAAACCGTCGACCGTAACTGCGAAGGCATCGACGCTAAGGTCAAAGTGAAGCTCAATCGGGGCAACGCCGCCAAACTCTACCGCTTAGGCGACTGAGCAAATTGCCCATAGGAGACCCGATGAAAATCACCATCGACAGAACCCAGTGCGAGGGCTACGCCAAATGCATCCAAGTCTCGCCGAAAGTCTTCAAGCTCGACGCCAAGATGATCGCTGAAGTGATCGACGCGAAAGCCGACACCGACGAGAAAATTCTTTTCGCCGCCAA
>JAERMN010000052.1:532-25287 GCA_016844625.1 Deltaproteobacteria bacterium | reverse complement strand
AACGCGATGGCGTCTTTGAAGTTTTTGAAGTTGAACAGCCGGTCGAGCTTAGGAATACTGTCTTCGCTAATGATCCGCCACTGCGGCACCATCGGCTGAAACTCTTTGATCTCCTCAGCCGTCACCGACGGAGCGCCAACGCGACACGCCACACATTTCTGTTCGGTAAGTTCTTCCATGTGAATTCTCCTTAATTTGGCAAACTAACCAAAAGGGCGGGTTTGAAACCCGCCCCTACCAAGTCAAATTCTTTTTTGCGCCCTTTGCGCTCTTTGCGGTTAATACTCCGAATCCGAATCTGCTATTTTGTGACCTTGGCGTTCTTTGCGGCCAAGTCAAATCTTCGGCATAACTTCACTGGCGAACTGCTGCATCGACTCTTTCACCGCCGCATGCGGCACGGTGCCGATGTTGAACCAAGTGAGCAGCTGCGTGGCAGCGGTTTTTTTCGCTAGCTCCTTGATTTTCTCGATCGCGAATGGCGTATCGCCGATTACCGCATGCTTCTCACAAACCGTTTCGAAGCCGACCATTGCGCCCGCCGCCGTGCGTAGGCGCGCCGGCAACTCGGCGCCGCGGCGCGTCAACCAATCGGTGTAATCCACGCGCATATCGAGGATGGTCTTGAAGTAGCTCATGACGCCCTCTTCCGAGCGTGCTTTGGCCGCGCCAGTTGTTTTCGCAAGATGCATGGGAACCAGCAGTCCCAACTCTTTGGTCGTTGAATCATGCCCATGCTTTTTCAAACCCGCCCAGTAGGCATCGGCGAACTCTAAAACTTGATCCGGCGCGCGCGTGTGAATCGGCAAAAATAAATTGACGCCCAAGCGCGCGCCGACTTCGACGCCGTCTAAAGAGCTGGTCGCCATCCAGAACGGCGGCAGTGGCCGCTGCAACGGTTTGGGATTGACAATCACTTCGGGAATCTGAAAGAACTTGCCACTGTGAACCAGTTTGTCTTCAGACCAAGCTTTGCGAATCACTTCCATGGCTTCGGCCATGACCTCGTGCGTCGCCTTGTGATCGGCGCCAAAGCATTCGTAGGCCCGGCTGTGCGGATGGCCGCCGCCGCAGGCGAATTCCATGCGCCCGCCGCTGACCAAATCCAACATCGCCGCCTGCTCGGCGAGCTCAACGGGGTGATGCACGGGCAAGGTATTCACGGCAACGCCTAAGCGTAATCGTTTCGTCCGCTGCGCTGCAGCGCCCAATGCAACATACGGCGCCGACAGCAATGAAAACTGCGGCTGACAATGAATCTCGGCAACCCAGTAGGTGTGGAAGCCCAAGCGATCGGCCAATTCCGCTTGCTCCATGAACTCTTCAAGCCGCGCCGCCGGCGACGCCCCTTTGGGCACCTGAATCTCGGTAAATAAACTACACTTCAATTTGATTTCGTCCTCTCAATTCTGGTTCTGCTTGTGGCGGCGTTCATTCGCCCGCACGACTCGGTTGGCCGCGGCCTCTAATTGCTGGGTGATCGGCGTGTCCGCGTTCAGTATGCGCGCCAGCTCGGCCACCAGTGGAATATCTTTGTTCAGCACATTGCGGCCTGAGCGCGGCATCGGATCGTTACCGGAAGGATCGAAAGTGCGCTGCCAGCGATTGAGCACGCTGTCGTGGCCGATGCGCCGCATCATTTCCAAAGCTTTCGGATAAGGAATGCCGCCTGCGATGCCGATCTGAATCGCCTCGTGCACGATTAACGTCTCGGCGCCACCGAGCATGTTCTTGATCAACTTTGCCACCGCGCCGGTACCGATCGCCCCCATGTGAAAAACTTCTTTGCTCATTTTCAATAAATGCTGCCTGGCCCGCTCGACGTCTTCGTCGGCGCCGCCAACGACGAAGCTCAAATTGCCCGCGCGCACGGTGTCCGGCACGCCGGTCATGCAAGCGTCAATCGTACGCACGCCTCTGGCGTGCGCCGCCGCCCCGACCTCCTTCACGGTGGGCGGCAAGATCGAGCTGTGGAGCAATAGCAGAGTCCCCGGTTGGGCGGCCTGCAATACACCGTTCGCGCCCAACACGCAGTCAAGCATGTCTTGATCGGTGCGCACGACGATGTCGATCAGCGTCGCTTGCTTGGCCACGTCGGCTGCGCTAGTCGCGGCGCGATATCCAAGCGCGGTCGCTGAATCCAACGCCGGCGCGTACGCGTCGTAGCAGATCACGTCATTCACACCAGCGAGCTTGAGCCGCTCTAAAAGCGCCAAGCCCATCGCGCCGGTGCCGATCATGCCAATCTTTTCCACGTTTCGTCCTTGTCTGATGGTTTACGAGAAAACTACGAATCAGTTTTTTTTCGGCCGCGCAGGTAAGTGTGCAAGAAATAATTTGCAAACGACCCCAGGCCATGTTCCTCGATCCGCTTCTTGCCATCGCGCTGCTCAAACTCCAGAACAAAATTGCCGCCGACGCGCCGCAGCTCTAGGAATTTTAACGTCATGTTGTCGACGTAGGCGCCCACCGTTCGTAAAGTCTGCGACAGACGAAAATAGTCCGGTGTCAAGTTCGGCTGCCGGCGCATTCCTTCGCCTTGGATCTGCAACCACAGAATGCTCCTGTACGGATAGCGGATCTCGATCGACCGCTCAGCTTGCCTCGGCGGTTTTTGAAACAACGTCCCCAGCCAACCCTGGGCAACGTTTACCTTTCTTTGACCTCGCATGACAAACGTCCCCTCCTCCCAGGACAGGGAAAAATCCTGCACGCTAAATTCTTCTAAGGATTGGCCGATAGCGCGAAACGTCTGCGAGTAAGACCAGTCCGAAAACATAATATCCTGCGTGCCCTTCTCTCAACCACCGGTTGGTCGGACTTCAAGCCGCGCGGATCAAGGCTTCCTCGCCGCGCCCGGACAAAAACACTACCAACCCAGCGCGTAGGCCGCGCGCCGCGGATCGGCGCCGCCGACCCAGCAGCCGTTGGCGCGGTCGCGCACGATTACTTTCGCGCTGCCGAAAGACCAGCGGCCGACAACACTCACCTTGTGGCCTTTCTGGCGCAAGTCATCGAGCGTCGCCTGATCAAAGCCTTCTTCCATGCGCAGCGCTTCGGGCAGTTGATCGCGCGGTGGGGTGCCGGGCATATGGCTCCAGCGCGGCGCTTCAACGGCGCTCTGGGGGTCTAGGTCGAGATCGACGAGGTCGTGAATAATCTGAAAGTTAGTCTGCGGTTGTTCGTCGGCGCCGGGGCTGCCGCCGACGGCGAACACTTCGCCGCCGCAAAAGACCATGTAGGTATTCAGCGTGTGCGCCGGCCGCTTACCGGGCTTGAGTGCGTTGGCTCGGCTCGGATCGAGACCAAAGCTACATAAGCGATTGTTCATGATCACGCCGGTGTCACCAGCGATGACGCGCGAACCGAAAGGCGCAAACACGCTTTGAATGAACGAGATCGCGTTGCCGTCGCGGTCAGTAGCGCAAAGATAAGTCGTATCGCTGCTCTGGTTGCCGGCCGGACTCGAAGACCGGCGCAGAATTTCTTCGGCGAGCTCGCGCCGTTTCGCCGCATGCGCTTTGGAAATTAGTAATGCAATCTTCGGATCGCCGAATGCTGGGTCTTCGAGATATTTAATCCGGTCTTCGAAGGCGAGTTTTTTTGCCGCAATTTGCCAGTGAATCATTTCCGCCTGGCTCATGCTGCCATCGTGAAACGGCCAGGCCTCGGCGATGTTGAGCATTTCCAAAACCATGAAGCCCTGCGATACCGGCGGCTGTTCGTATACCAGGGTGTCGCGATAGGAAGACGCTAGCGGCTCCAGCCACTGGCAAACGATCGGCTGCAAGTCCTCCTGCGCCAGGATGCCGCCTTCGGCTTTGATCGTCGCGCACATTTTCTCGGCAACTTCACCGGCGTAAAACCCCGCGCGCCCTCGCAGCGCTATCTTCTCGAATACGCGCGCCAGACCTTTCTGCACTAAAATGTTTCCAGGCTTCGCCGCGCCAAAGGGCTGGCGATAATATTTATCGACCCAGGAATATTCCGGCGCGAACTCGGCGACGCTTTCGGCAAACTCTTGCGAGATCGGAAAGCCCTGGTGCCCGATGCGCACCGCGTCGGCGGTTAAGCGAGCCAAATCCTTCGTGCCGTATTTCTGGTGCAGTTCGAGCCAGCCGTCGACAGCGCCGGGCACGGCGATGCTGAGCGGTCCGTATTGTGGAATACCTTTCAAGCCGCGCTCGTGAAAATGTTCGATGCTCGCCTTGGCCGGCGCCGGCCCGCTGGCATTGAGTGCTTCGACCTTGGCGGTTTTCTTCATGTACACCAGCGCGAAAAGATCGCCGCCCGGTCCGCTGGTCTCGGGTTTCACGACTGCCATGACAAACGCCGCGGCCAGCGCCGCGTCGACGGCATTGCCGCCTTCCTTGAGCACCTCGACACCGGTAAGAGATGCCAGATAATGGCCGGACGAGACCATTCCGTTCTGACTCATAATCACGGGCCGGGCTGCTTTGGTGAATTTCATGCCGCTCCTTTTAAATCCGCTTCGCGGGCGGGATTCTAACCCCGCCGCTTATTAAAATTTTGCAAAGGGGATAATCTCACCCTTTGGCAACCCCAATCGATGGTGCCGCCTCACGCGGCGGGGGCAGAGTTAAGTCCGAGAATTCGCGCGGCATTAGCGCCGAGAATCTTTTCTTTATCGGTGCAATTCAGATCGAGACCGTCAATAGCCTTCAGACTATTTTTAAGCAACACGCAGCCCTCTTCCGGCCCGTACGGATAATTGGTTCCCAGCACCATCCGATCCGGCGTGAAAAAATCTTTGACGCAACGCAGCGTCGACGCCGGATGATCCGCCGTGTCGACGTAAAAGCGGCGGAACGAATCCAGCGGATTTTCTTTCAAGCCATACTTGTGGCGAATCTCCTCGGTGCGGCCGGTGTAAATATTGATCGCCCGCTGAGCGAAGAACGCCAACACACCGCCGACATCGGCAACTACCCAGTTGATCTCCGGGAAACGTTCCAACACGCGGCCATAAACCAGACGGGTCATCGCCACCGTGCTGTCAAAGGCCCAGCCAAAGATCAGGGTCGGCATGATGTCGATACCCACCGCTTCGGTCGCCAGTGGCGCGGTCGGATGGATGTAAACGGGAAGTTTGTATTTGGCTAGCCGCTCATAGATCGGAAATAACTCTTCGCGGTCCAAGGCTTTACTATTCAAATTGGCGAAGCCGCCGAAACCGCGTAGACCGAGCTCATTAACCGAACGTTCCAACTCGTCGAGCGACGCTTTGATATCGCAAGTCGGCAACGTAAAGAAACCGATGAAACGTTTTGGATGGTTGCGCGCGATCGCCGCAATGGCGTCATTGGCAATTTGGGCGATGCGAATAGCGCCCTCGCCCTCAAAACGATCCGCGCCCGGCGCCGGGATCGTCAACACGTGGATGTCGACGCCATGCTGATCCATATGTTGCAAGCGCCGCTCGATATTCTGCCCTTGCAAGGTGCACGTGTTAATCCGGCATTGCAGCCGCTTGTCGTAAAAATAGCTCATGCCGCTATGCGGGTCGGGCGCTTCGAGAATCACCGCGCCGTCGAGCCGTTCCATCTCGGCGAGATAGGCTTCTGGAAAAACATGAGCTTGAAAATCGATGATCATGGTAACCCAGATTACTGATGCTTCGAGGAAAATTCGCGACGCTCTGTCGATCGAGGTGTGAC
This sequence comes from Deltaproteobacteria bacterium, assembly GCA_016844625.1. Taxonomy (GTDB): domain Bacteria; phylum Desulfobacterota; class Binatia; order UBA9968; family UBA9968; genus DP-20. Next base: position 19,609 of record JAERMN010000052.1, on the reverse strand, counting down.
CCTGGAGGAGCGAAGGCGCCCGCGGGAATGTTCCATTTCCTTCTCGACGCCCGGCACGATGATTGACCTTCTCGCAGGTGGTTTCATAGGCAACTTACCACGCTTGCATTTTCAAGGCACAGCCGCTTTGCCTTCGCTCCGGAAGGGACGCAGCTCGATCGCGGCCTGGCGCGAATAATCCGGGCTAAGGGTGTTGCTCCTGAAGAATTCAACTTATAAGCCATACAGTGCCCGCGGGTTGTCATCGAGAATCTTGTGCACCACCGGCGTCGGCACGATGCCGTCTTCTTTTAATTTGCGCAGCGCTAAAATCTCCGAAGAGGTATCATTGTGGCCGTAGTCGGTGCCGATCACCAACATATCGTCGCCAGTGTATTTGAGCACATAGGGCAGGTCGTCGTCGGTCTGGCAGGTGATCCAGATCTTGTTTTTGCGCAGCACCTCGCCCTTGTCGACCTTGATTCCACTGCGCTCGAAGCGCCGCGCAAAGTCGTGAATCGCGTAGGGCACCCACTGCGAGCTGACTTCGATAAAGGCCCATTTCGTCTGGGGGAATTTTTCCGGAATCCGGTTAAAGATTAGCGAGTGAAAGGAGCCGACGACCGCGAGCTTGAATTTGTTAAAACCACATTCATTGAGGAAGTAGTCATGCACGACGAAACTGCCGGTGGCGGAATGCACGCACACCGCTAGATCGAGCCGGCCCGCTTCCTCATAGATCGGAAAGAAGTGCGCGTCGCTCACATGCTTGTCGCCTTCCAGGCCGCGCATAAAAATGCCGCAGGCGCCGTTCTCTTTGGCGAAGCGCGCTTCTTCGATCGCTTTGTCCATGGAAAGAAGCGGCAGCACGGCCACCCAACGCAGCCGGTCCGGAGCGGCTTTCCAGATATCGATCAGCCAGCGGTTATAACTCCGCGTCACCGCCAACTCAACTTCCGGCCGGCGCGTGAACGGTCGCAAGAAAATAGTCGGATAGAGCACCTGAATGTCGATGTTGAGCTCGTCCATATGCTTGAGCCGCGCTTTGATGTCTTCCATCTCGCGCGCTGCGCGCGAGGTGTCGAGACCGACGTTGCGCGCTTTGCCGATATAAGTCCCGTCGACCAGCCACGACTCGCCGCCCGAGGTCGGATCGCTGGGCGTCGCCACGATGCGCGGTTTGAGCCCGCGCTCGGACTCCAACATATAGTCCCAGGTATGCTCGGTCTCCAAAACATGAGCGTCGGAATCGATCACGGCCATGCTAAAATCCTCCTAACCAGATCGGCGAATTCCGATGTTTTGATTTGCACCGGCTTTCTCTGTTTTCGATCCCACCGAGCTATGACAACGCTCGCACGTGTAGTCATACAGCTCACCATCGGGCAAAATCAGCAATAAACGCTGGCGCACCGGCATCGCCTGGCCGCACTTGTTGCAGTAGAGCAAGCTCGCGTTGAACTGGCCGTAGGAATCCGCCGCCATGTTATCGGCTCCTAACCATGCACCTTAGTGTCGCCTTCCGATTCCCCCGTCTTACGCGCTTTGGCTTCCTTGATCACCTTTTCCGCCAAGTGCGCCGGCAGCTCTTCATAATGGGCGAATTCCATGTGGAATTCGCCCCGCCCGCTGGTGATCGAACGGAGATCCTGCGCGTACTTCAAGACCTCGGACATGGGCACACGCGACTTGATCACCTGGGTGTGGCCTTTGGTGTCCATGCCGAGCACTTTGCCGCGACGGCTATTGAGATCGCCGATGACGTCGCCCATGCATTCGTCGGGCACCGACACCTCCATGTTCATGACGGGTTCGAGCAGCACCGGCTTGGCTTTTTCCACGGCGTTTTTGAATCCCATGGACGCGGCGATCTTAAATGCCATATCTGAGGAATCGACATCGTGATAGGAGCCGTCGTAGAGCGTCGCCCTGACATCGACCATTGGATAACCGGCCAGGTGGCCGCCCGCCATCGCGTCTCTAATCCCCTTCTCCACCGCCGGGATATAATTGCGGGGGATCGCGCCGCCGACGATTTTGTCAACGAATTCAAAACCGGCGCCATGGGGCAGAGGTTCGACTTTAATCCAGGTATCGCCGAACTGGCCATGCCCGCCGGTCTGTTTTTTTTGTCTCCCTTGGGCGCTGGCGCTGCCGCGGATGGTTTCCTTGTACGGCACCTTGGGCGCTTTAAGAACGACCTCGGCGCCATATTTGCGTTTCAATTTCTCGACGACGATTTCAATATGCTGCTGGCCCATGCCGGAAAGGATGAAATCTCTGGTTTCCTCATCGCGGTGCAACTCAATGGTGTGATCTTCTTCCTTCATGCGATGCAGCCCCTGGGGCAACTTATCCTCGTCGGCTTTGCTTTTGGGCTCTAAGGCAAACGAGATATTCGGCGTGAAATGGACCGGGCTTTCATAGCGTATCGGCGCCTTTTCATCGCATAGCGTATCGCCCGTGGCAATGTCTTTGGACTTCGCTGCCGCGACAATCTCGCCGGCCAACGCTTCCTTCACCGTCTCTTGCTTCTTGCCCTCGAGGCGAAACAGGTGACCGATTTTTTCTCGCACCTGGCGGTTCGGCACATAGCAGGGCATATCGGAAACGATCTTACCGGACATCACGCGCATGATCGAAAGCTTGCCGGCAAAGGGATCGATGAGGGTTTTAAAGACATAGGCGGAGAACGGCCCGTTGGGATCGACCGCGCGCTTCACGGGCTCGCCGTTGACCGGGTTCTGCCCCTCGCTGTCGCCCGCCTCAAGGGGCGACGGCAGATAATCGGTGATCGCGCCCAGCAGTTGGGCAACGCCGATTTGGCGCAGCGGCGCGCCGAACAGGATGGGGAAAATCTTTCTTTCTCTGGTAGCATCGCGGATCGCTTGCCTTACATCGTCCACCGACAACTCCCGGCCATCGAGAAACTTTTCTAAAAGCTCGTCGTTGGTCTCGGCGACATCTTCGACCATTTTTTGGCGCCACTCCTCGGCGCCGCCCTGCAAGTCGGCGGGGATTTCGCTTTCGGTGAATTTTCCCGAGTCGCCGTTGTAGACATAGGCTTTCATGGTCAAGAGATCGACGACGCCTTTGAACTCGGTTTCCACGCCGATCGGCATTTGCAGATAAACGCCTTTGCCCTCCAAAGTTTCGAGCATCGGCGCGATACGCTCGTGCACGTTGGCCTGTTCATGGTCCATCTTGCTGACAAAGAGCAACCGGCTGACACCGTCTTCATTGGCTTTCGCCCATAAGCGCTCGGACTCGACCCGCAGGCCCACCGCCGGATTGAGCACAAAGACGGCGCTGGAAAAACCGCGCATGCAAAAGATCGCATCGGTCAGGAACGCCGCGTAACCGGGCGTGTCGATCAACGTGAACGGATATTTGTTCCACGATAAGGAGTGAAATGCCGTCGAGATCGACACATGATGCTTGATCTCTTCCGGCTCGTGATCGAGCACCGACGTGCCATCTTGAACCTTGCCGAGCCGCTGAGTCGCCCCTGCCGCAAACAACATCGCCTCGCCCAAGGAGGTTTTGCCTGAACCTCCTTGACCCAGTATGCCGACGTTACGAAGTTTATCGAGCTCCGTTACAGCCATGACAATAGGTTCCTCCTTTAGAAAAATTAACTCTGCGCTCTGATTTTTACCTCTTGGAGTGAATTTCGTTCGTGGATGATACGCAAGCCTTCGAGGGTCAGAAACTCATCCACCTCATGGATGCTGCTACATTCCGAGGCCACCAACGGCGCCAATCCGCCGGTGGCGACGACTTTCACCTGCACGCCGTGTTCCTTTTGAATCCGCCGCACGATGCCGTCGACCAACCCGACATAGCCGAAAAAAATCCCGGCTTGGATCGAGTTGACCGTGTTACGCCCGATCACTTCTTTGGGCTTGACGATTTCGATGCGCGGCAATTTTGACGCCCGCTGCACCAACGCCTCCAGCGAGATCGACAACCCCGGCGCGATGGCGCCGCCGACGTATTCGCCTTTCTTGGAAATCAGGTCGATGGTCGTAGCCGTGCCAAAATCGACGATGATGCAACTGTCGCGGTATTTTTCGTAGGCGGCGATGCCGTTGACGATGCGATCGGCGCCGACATCTTTGGGACTCTCATAAAGAATCGGCATACCGGTCTTGATGCCGGGGCCGACGATCAGCGGATCGAGCTTGAAAAATTTCTGCGCCAACTCCTGGGTCATCGTCAACATCGGCGGCACGACGCAGGAGACCACAATGGCGCTAATTTGATCGACAACGAAACCGGCGTAGGTAACTAACTGGGTGATAATAATGCCATACTCATCGGCGGTGCGCTCGGCTTGGGTCGCCAAGCGCCAATGGGTGATCAACTGTTTGCCCTGGTAGAGCCCCAGAACGATGTTGGTATTGCCGATATCGATGGCCAAAAGCATGAGAATACGATCAACTCTCCAACGGAATCACGTCTCCCGCGATCACTCGCTTAATTGCGCCATGCTCCTCTTCCACCAGCAGTGCGCCGTCCTTATCGATGCCCATAGCGCGCCCGACGATGATCTGGTCGAGCAACTCGACCCGCACCCGCTTGCCGCGCAGGCCAAAGTGAGCCTCCCAACGCGGCGCCAGTTGGGCAAAGCCGATCTCTTCAAGTTCTCCATAGCACCGGTCGAGGCCTTGAATCAATCGTCTGAGAAAGCTTTCGCGGTGAAGCGATTTACCGGTTAATTCGGCGATGGAAGTGGCCTGGGCGCGGATTTCCTCCGGCATTGCAGCGACGCGATAATTCAAGTTCACGCCGATGCCGACAATAACGTAGTGTACCCTTTCCGCGTCGCAAGAGGCTTCGGTGAGAATGCCCGCCAATTTCTTGCCGTGGACGAGAATGTCGTTGGGCCATTTGATTACGGCAGGTTGCGCAATGAACCAAGCGACAGTTTCGGCCAAGGCCACGGCAGCCGTCAAAGTAATTTGCGGCGCCTGTGCGGGCGGCAGCTCTGGACGGAGAATAACCGAGAAATAAAGATTCGCGAATGGTGGCGATTGCCAGCGCCGGCCGAGTCGGCCACGGCCTTGAGTTTGCGCCTCGGCGATAACGATCTCGCCTTCACCAGCGCCGTTTTCGGCAAGTTGACGGGCGTACGTGTTGGTCGAATCGAGCTCGGCGAAATAATGAAAATTACCGCCCAGTCTTTTAACCGTCAGGCCGCGACGTAATTCGTCGATCGACCACGCGGTCCCGCCGCCAACTTGGAGAGAATCGCTAACCGACATTCATCGTAATCTTCATATTGAAGTCCACCACCGGCGCCGAATGGGTCAACGCACCGGAGGAAATAAAATCGACCCCGGTCTCGGCTACCTTGCGAATCGTATCCAGCGTAATGCCACCCGACGCTTCGACCCAAGCGCGTTTATTAACGAGTTTTACGGCTTCCGCCATCTGCGCCAACGTCATGTTGTCGAGCATGATGACATCGGCGCCGGCATCGATCGCATCTTGAACCTGTTTCAAGTTGCCGGCTTCGACTTCAACCTTGGCCATAAACGGCGCGTGGCGGCGCACCGCTTTGACCGCATCGGCAATCGAGCCGGTCGCTTCGATATGGTTGTCTTTGACCAGCGCCGCGTCGTATAAGCCGATCCGATGATTCATGCCGCCGCCCATGCGCACGGCGTATTTTTCCAGCGTGCGCAATCCCGGCGTGGTTTTGCGCGTGTCGTGACCGCGTCGACGAGTTTCCGCGTTAGGGTGGCGGTGCCGGATAAGCGCTGCAAAAAGTTCAAGGCGGTGCGTTCGGCCAACAACAATGCGCGCACCGGCCCCAAGGCTTCGGCCACGACCGTGCCATTGGACACGGAAGTGCCGTCTTTGGTGAGCAGGCGAACTTGGACTTTCGGATCGATGAAATAAAATATTCGGTCGAGCAAGACCAAACCCGCGACCACGCCGTCTTTCTTGGCGCGAAACAAACCTTTTCCCTGGGCCTCGGCGCTAATCGTCGCCATGGTCGCCAAGTCACCGGCGCCGATATCTTCGTCTAACGAGTCGCGAATCAAACGCTCGATTTGCGGACTGACTAAAATATCCATTTGGCTAATTCCTTCCGGCTTGAATTTCCGCGATCTTTTCCAGGCTCGTCCGAAGTGTGCGAATCTTTTCATCGAACTGAGCTGCCTTGGCGCGTTCCTTTTGAATCACCTCTTGCTTGGCCTTGGCAATAAAGTCATCGTTACCAAGCTTCTTTTGCACGCGTTGAAGCTCATCTTCAACCTTGCCTATTTCTTTAGTCAGGCGCGCGCGCTCGTCATCAAGATTGACCAGGTCATCAAGCGGCAAATAAATTTCCGTGGCGTCGACCACGGCAGTCGCCGCCCCCTTGGGCCGTTCTTCGGTCGAACGGTAATCGGCCGAGCCGACCCGCGCCAAAGCGCGCAAATAAGGCTGCTGCTCACGCAAAAAGCTGACGTCGGTATCCTGACCGCAAAAAATCACTTTGATTTGCTTTCCCGGCGGGCAGTTGAGTTCGGTGCGAAGATTTCTCACGGCGCGGATAACGCCCATCAGAAAATCCATCTGTTTTTCACCGCTGGCATCGATCCAGGAGGACTCTAGTTTGGGATAAGGCTCGACCATGATGCTCGGACGCTCGTCGCCGAGCACCTGCCAGATTTCCTCAGTGACGAACGGCATGATCGGATGGAGCAGCAAAAGAATCTGCTCCAACAGCTCGCGCAGTAATTGCCGGCTCTCGGCCGCTGGTTTGGCGTCCCCTCCGTTGAGCGCGAGTTTGCTCATTTCGATATACCAGTCACAGAACTCATGCCAGGTGAACTGATACAAAACGTTGGCGTAATCGTTGAAACGATAAGCCGCGACCGCTTCACGGGCGTCGCGAATAGTCGCGGCGAGGCGCGAACGAATCCAGCGGTCGGCCAGACCGAGATCGTTTGCGGCGAGCCGGCTCTGGCCGTTGGCGCGGGCGTCGGCGGCATCGGCCTGATTGATTTGCACGAAGCGCGCCGCGTTCCATAACTTATTGACGAAATTCTGATAACCGCCGATGCGCTCTTCGGCGAGCTTGATATCGCGACCCATCGCCGCCATCGCGGCTAGCGTGAAGCGAAACGCATCGGTGCCGTACTTGTCCATGATTTCCAACGGATCGATGACGTTGCCTTTCGACTTGGACATCTTCTGGCCTTGCTCGTCGCGCACCAGGGCGTGAATATAGACGTCGCGAAATGGCACATCGCCCATGAACTTGAGCCCCATCATAATCATGCGCGCGACCCAGAAAAAAAGAATATCGAAACCGGTTACCAAGGTCGAAGTCGGGTAGAAACTCTTCAGATCTTCCGTGCGCTCCGGCCAGCCAAGAGTGGAAAACGGCCATAGGCTGGACGAAAACCAGGTGTCCAGCACGTCGGGATCTTGCAACAACTCTTTGCCGCCGCACTTCGGGCAACTTTCCGGCCGCTCTCGTCTTACGATCGGTTTGGCATCCTTGGTGAGGGTATAACCGCCATCCGCCGCCGCGATCAGATTCGCGCCGTCGCAGCCCTTGCAGTACCAGGCCGGTATTTGATGGCCCCACCAAATCTGCCGCGAGATGCACCAGTCCTTGATGTTCTCCATCCAGGCGAAATAGGAATTGCTCCAGCCTTCCGGGATAATCTTAATCCGGCCGTCGCGCACGGCCTGCATCGCCGGTTCGGCGAGCGGTTTGATGTCGACAAACCATTGAGGGGTCAGATAAGGCTCGATCACCGTCTGGCAGCGATAACAGCGCCCGACCGAAAGTTTATGCGCGTCGGTCTTTTCAAGAAAACTATTCTCGCGCAACTCCGCGATCACGAGTTTGCGCGCCTCGAAGCGGTCCTGGCCGCGGTAGCGCTCGACCCAAGCGCCACTCTCGCCGCGTGCCGAAAATGCATTCGCGTCAATCCGCGCATCGGCATCGAAGATGCTGATCTTGTCGAGATTAAAACGCTCACCGATCTCGAAATCATTGAAGTCATGTCCCGGCGTGATCTTGAGCGCGCCGGTGCCGAACTCGCGGTCGACAAAGGGATCGGCGATCAAGCTGACGACGCGGCCGGTAATCGGCAGGCGAATCTTTTTGCCGACGAGTTCCTTGTATCGCTCGTCGTCCGGATGAACGGCAACGGCGGTATCGCCGAGCATGGTTTCCGGCCGCGTGGTCGCGACGATGAGCGCCTGAGACGGATCGTCGGCCAACGGATAGCGAATATGCCACAGGCTGCCGTCGCTATCTTCGTGCACCACTTCGATGTCGGCCAGCGCGGTTTTGCAGCGTCTTCCCAAAGTTTGACGAACGCCTCGCGCACCGCGCGCGAAAGACCTTCATCCATGGTGAAGCGCTCATGACTCCAGTCGCAGGAAACGCCGAGCGCTTTAAGCTGATGCAAAATTGTGTTACCGGCTTCCTGCTTCCACTGCCAAACTTTCTCGATGAATTGCGCGCGTCCCAATTGAGCCCGGCTTGTGCCCTTTTGAGCGAGCTGACGCTCGACCACGTTCTGGGTCGCGATGCCGGCGTGATCGGTGCCCGGCACCCAAAGCACGCGCCGGCCGTCCATGCGTTGGTAGCGGCAAAGAATGTCTTGCAAGGTGTTATTGAGCGCATGCCCCATGTGTAACGAACCCGTGACATTCGGCGGCGGGATGACGATGGAGAAATAGCCCGCCGCGTTTTGAGCCGGCTCGAATAGCCGCGCGTTAACCCAATGGGCATACCACTTTGGTTCAATCTCTTGGTGACTGAAAGCTTTCGATAGTTGCATAACTTGCTTGTGCTTATTTGGTTTCCGCGATTTCGCTCGCCGAAGCTTCTTCGACAACATCGACGAGCTCTATAAATTGACCGCTGTGGCTCGGCGCCGGGTTGGCTTTGCGCTTCGCTTTCGCCTGGGTGAGCACTGGCGTTTTAATCGGCGGCTCTGCCGACATAGTGTCGCGTTTCGGCGCACTGGTTTTTCCCAAACACTGCGCCAGAGCTCCTTGCAGCGCGCTCTTTTCCAATGGCCGGCTAAGCCGCACAATCTTTTCGCGATCCGCCGCCAAACGCGCCTGCGCTTCACCGATCCAGATTATCGGCGATTTCCACGCCAACAAGGCGTGCAATGCTCGCGCGCCGCCCGCCCCTTCGCTTTGCAACGCTGCCGCATCGACAATGACCACGTCGAAATCTTTCGGCGCCGCGTCTGGAATTGCATCCAACACTTTTAACCGATGCTCAGGGCACAGCGCCAGGGTAAACGCCTGCTGCAACATCCGATCCGGTTCGATCAACAATAGGTTACTCATGCGACGGCAAAATATCCGACTCACCTTGACAAGGGAGCGACCCCAAGTTAGATAAGTTACTCGACGGTCGGTTTGTACTGCGCGAAAGTGGCGGAATTGGTAGACGCGCAGGATTCAGGATCCTGTGGGGTAACACCCGTGGGGGTTCAATTCCCCCCTTTCGCACCAAGTAGTGAATAATTAGCATACAAATCCAAGTTTCTCTAACCTCCGCCAGTTCTTTCCCTCAATGTTTGACGGTACTTCGTGCCGACGCGGCCACGCTGACAACGGCACCGTTCGGACCCAATCAAGCAAAACCCAATGGGAACGAAAACGCAGGCGAGAAGCTTGCGGCGCCAATGGTTTCGCTTCAAAGCGCTGGGGCGGCCGGCCTTAGTAACGATAAATTTGTTGTTGACCACGCTGTTTTCACTGTGGAACCATTAAACCTGAATGCCGCCGTTGAATTCAAAACCTCGGTTGAGCGAGGTGTGAGCCTGGAGTCACGAAGGCACCCAACTGTAATGTTTCAAAGTCGTTTTTACTTCTCAGCAAGCCGTTGCCTAGCGCTTGATGAATCCACGGATTGCACCCATGCTCCCGGGCCGCTTAAGGGTAGAACTGCTTTGCCGTCGCGACGGAAGGCTTGCACCTCGCTCGTCACCTTACTTTCAACTGCGGAATTCGGGTTAAATGGGGTTTCCAAAGGGGGGCGAGCATCCCCTTTGCGAAATTTAAACAGCGCTGGGGTCAATACCCCGGCCGCGAAGTGGCTTCGTTTATTAGACTAGATTTTAGCGAGGTAGCGGAGGCATGAAGCGGTCGACAAAGCTGGTTACATTATTATTGGGAATCTATCTTCTGGCATCCTGTTCGAATGACTCGGACGACGCCAAGTCAGCCAGAAACCCCGACGTGGAAAGAGGCAGGGCCGTGTTCGTGGCCAACTGTATCGCCTGCCACAACAACGATCCATCGCGCGATGGACCGATCGGCCCTGCCCTTAAAGGTTCGTCACGGGAGCTCGTCGAAACGCGGGTTCTTAGCACTAGCTACCCGCCTAACTACAAACCGAAGCGCCCGACCAAGGTGATGCCGCAGTTCCCGTTTCTAAAAGACGAGATTCCGTATTTAGCCGCTTATCTATCTCAATAACGCTCGCCCTTAACTAAGGCCGAGCGTTAGCAGAAACAAAATGCCGGTCAGGAGAAAGCCGCACCACAGCGCGCCCTTCACTGAGTCTAACGGTTTTTTCGTCGCGCCCTGGGTGCCGATCAATGCATTGCATTCCACCGCGGCGATGATCACAATAACCAGCAGCCAGAATAAGCCCCGTGATCCGCCGGGATTCAATGGCCCCACCATTGCGCCATAGTGACTGGCGGCGCCCATGTAAAAAAGCATTGGGATGGAGAACACCGTGTTGCTTCGCGACGTCAACGCGGCGCGCCGTGCCGCCCCGGCCGCTTCCGGCAACGCTTGTCCGCCGGACGCCACCTGGTTGGTCGACGCAATGACGATCTGCTGCTTGGGCCAAATCACTAACCAGACGTTCAAGAACATCAAAGTTCCGATCAAGCCGCCGACCGTAATCGTTACGCCGTACGGTTGTGAAAAGAAATAGCCGCCCATCTCGTGCCATTTAATCACATAAATCGAAATACCTGCGAGGAACGTAATCATTGCGCCCCAGCGAAACCACCACAAAGCGCGCGGTACCAGTTTTTGAATCGCGCCGACACGAACCGGCGCTTCGGTTTCCCCGAAGAACGGTGTCTGCACGAAATTAAAATAATAGAGAATTCCGATCCAAGTAATCCCCGCCAGGAAATGAATCCAGCGCAAGATAAACAATGTAAATTCCATCATAACTCTTCCTCCCTTGTCTCCACCATGTGAACTTTTAGCAACTGAACGATTGCAGCACTTCGCCGTTATATATTCGTTGCGGCTCAAATTTGTCAAGGAAAAACTAGAGTTTTCTCATCGATCATCCAGTTTCTTCAAACCATTCGGGCAAGCAAATTTATGTCGCATAGCGTTGCCGTCGAGCCTGGAATACACTGCGAGCAGGCCCAACTTCAGCTTGACCTGTCCGGTGATCTATGACATTTTGCTGCAAAAGTTTTGCCCAGCCGATGGAGCCTATCTGATTCAAGAAAGCAAATCCAAAACGATCAAAACGGAACCCAGCGTGGCGGCTGAAGTCAATCGTAAAATCCCGCTTCTCCAAGGAGCCAACGATCCGTTTAGCTTCGTCGGCGACGAACTCAAGCTGGTCGAAGAGAATCTGGTGCGGGCGATTCGCTCGCGCGAGCAAGAACTGACCGACATTTCGGGTCATTTGATTTACGGCGGCGGCAAACGGGTGCGGCCCATGGTCACCTTGCTCGCCTACGCGGCCTTTGGCGGAAAACACGTCGCCGACATCGTCGACATCGCCACCGCCATTGAGCTCATTCACACCGCCACTCTACTGCACGACGATATCATCGACGGCGCCGACACGCGCCGCGGCAAAGAGTCCGCATTCAAAAAATTTGGTTTGAAATCGACCTTGGTCGCCGGCGATTTTCTTTTTATTAAAGCGTTCGAATTCGCCGGCAAGTTTGACGAAACCGTGGTCCAATGGACCGCTGATGCTTGCACGTTGCTCACTGAGGGCGAAATCCTGCAAGGTCACTTTAACCGAAACCGCAGCGTCACCCTCGACGATTACGTTGAGATCGTTAAGCGAAAAACCGCTTCGCTGTTTCACACCGGCGCGAAAGTCGGCGCCTATCTCGCCGGCGCCAGTCCGGCATTAGTCGACGAAACCGAACGCTACGGTCTCAACATGGGCATCGCCTTCCAAATGGTCGACGATGTTCTCGACGTGGTCGGTCACCCAGACTTGCTCGGCAAGCCGACCGGCATGGATTTACGCGATGGCAATCCAGCGTTGCCGATTATTCTCGCCATGAAAAACGGCGACGCCGCGGTTTGTGACGCCTTTGACTGTCGCAACCCCTCGGAAGATCAAATCGGCGCGGCTTTGAATGCGATAAAAAACGGGCCAGCGATCCAAGAAGCTAAAGCGCTCTCTAAGCGCTACGCCGAAGCAGCGCTCAAATCGATCAAGAAGCTGCCGCCGTCGCTCTACCGTAACGGCCTCAAAACCCTAGTGCAGCTTATCATCGACCGCGATTTCTAGCCCTGGCTCGCAGGTCGTTCTTACGTTATTTTTCAGCTCTAAAATGTCCGCTGCCCGCCATCCGCGCGACCAAGCTGTTCAGAGCATGTTCGACCGGATCGCCGGACGCTACGATCTACTTAATCGCGTTATCAGTTTTCGCCTCGACACCTGGTGGCGCGCGCAAGCAATTCGCACGGTGCTGAGCGCTGAGAATCCCCTGGTCATCGATCTCGGCACCGGCACCGGCGACCTCGCGTTCAATGCGGTAAAAATTGCCAATGGCAGGGCGCGGATCATCGGTCTGGATTTTTCCCTGCAAATGGTCCGGCTAGCGCAAAGCAAACGTGCTAAGGCGCCCCATGGTTCAAGCACCGCGTTTATTCAAGGCAGCGCCATGGCGGCACCTTTGCGTGAGGCTATTTTTGACGGTGCGATGACCGCCTTCGTGCTGCGCAATGTCTCCGAGTTACCGTTATTTTTTGCCGAGGCCTATCGCGTGCTCAAACCGCGGGGCAAGTTTGTCTCGTTGGACATGTTTCCGCCAACTAGTGGCTGGTTTGCCAAACTCTACTCGATCTATTTTTACCGCATGATGCCGTGGATAGGCGGCCTGCTGTCGAATGATCGCCAAGCTTATCAATATTTGTCCGATTCGGTTCGGCAGTTTCACTCGCCTGAGACCGTTGCCACACTGATTTCTGAGGCGGGTTTTAAAGAATTAGCGATTCGGAAATTCCTTTGCGGTGCGGTCTGCATGCATGTCGCGGTCAAACCATCCTAGACAGTGAGACGAACGTAACCCATGCAGGGATTTTCTAGCAGTTTTCTAATTTTCTTTTATCAGATCGCCCTGGGCGGGCTTTTAGCCTTGGCGGGCACGCCGTTTCACGAAATCGAGCGCGCTTTTTATAAGTCCACCGCCGGCGTTCTCTACGTAATCGCTCTGATCGGAATGTGGGGCAAAAGCTCCTTCTATTTGCAAAGTTTGGGGCAACAGTTTTCCTGGGCCGTCAGCTTAGAAGTTTTCTTCCATGGCGCGTTCATCCTATCGTTTACTTACTACATGATTTCATTATGGGGCGAACGGCAAGCTTTTCGCGCCCGCAGCTTCGCATCGACAATCTTGAGTGGAGTCGTCGGCCTTGTGCTGAGCACACTCAGCTTCCATAGCAGCGGGATATTTTCAATCGAGACCTTGCTATATCCCGTGACGTTTTTGCTATCGGCTTTACTGCTCGGCAGCGTCACCGTCGGCATGCTCATCGGCCACTGGTATTTGATCGATACCGGACAGAGTTTGGAGCCGTTTATCCGCATCTACAAATTTTTTGTGATCACCTTGATCTTGCAGTGCGCTTTCTTCGCCCTCGCGCCATTGGCGCTCTATCTTCTCGGCAACGCCCAAAGCCTTGCTGGCATGGAACGTCTCTGGCAACGCCATTCAACGCTTTTAGTGACCCGCGTAATCGTTGGCCAAGTTGCGCCGCTGATATTGTCGTGGATGATTTGGCGTACGCTGCTCATTCCGCACACCATGGCTGCCACGGGATTGTTTTACATCGCCCTGCTGGGAGTTTTTGTCGGTGAGATTCTTGGCCGGCAGATTCTTGCTTTAACCTCGTTACCCTTCTGAAGTGGCAAGAAAAGTTTAATTGGCAATTGGCGGATAGGTTTTTATCTTGGTGACTCTCAGGCCGCTCGAGGTCCAGCCTAGATCATAGCCAACCTGTTCGCCGACCTTAAGATCGAGCGGTGACCGTACTTCACCGTAAAGAATCACCAACTCGTAGGAGAATGCCAGCTCCCGGCCACTTTCCGTGCGCACAACTCCGGTATTATTTGATGGAAATAATTTGGTGATCACGCCTTGATGATAAAAATCACCGCGCGGCGAGATCAACGGATTTTTCTCTTCTTCAACCATGGGAACACTAAACTTCGTCAGACTTAAAACTAGCTCGGTTTATTCGCGGTAAAACTGCGATCGAGGTGCAACCCTTGCGGAAAGAAGGCAAAGCAGTTGTGCCTTGAAGATGCAAGTGCGGCGAGTTGCTTATGAGATCAGCAGTGAAAAGATCAAACATCGTGCCGAGCGCCGAGCGCAAAATGAAACGTTCGCGCCGGTGCCTTCGTTCCTCCAGGGTCACACCTCGATCAACAGAGTGTCGTCAGGTTTCCTCGTAGCATGAATAATCCGGGCTAGATAGGAGCCGATCGTCGCCCGCCGGAAAGGCTTGACGCGATCCAGGAAAACACTCAGGAGAGCGGATGTTTTTGCTGCGCAATACGATTTTGTAATTCCATTAAACCGTCAAGCACAGCCTCGGGCCGGGGCGGACAGCCTGGGACATAAACATCCACAGGAATAATTCTGTCGATTCCCTGAACTGTTGCGTAGTTATCGTAGAAGCCGCCGCTGGCGGCACAGGCGCCAAACGCCATGACCCATTTCGGTTCGGACATCTGGTCGTATACCCGCTTCAATACTGGCGACAGCTTATGGTTGACCGTGCCAATAACCATCAGCAAATCCGCCTGACGTGGACTAAAGCGGGGCAATAACGCGCCAAAACGGTCGATGTCGTAGGGCGACATTGACAGCGCCATGTACTCCATCGCGCAACACGCGGTCGCGAATGGATAGGGAAACAGCGAGTACTTGCGCGCCCAACCGATCGCCTTGTCGAGCTTGGTTAGCACAACCGTCTCGGCAAGCAGCTGGTCCTGCCCAAAGCGCGATTGTGTGCTTTGCTCGGTTTGCTCCATGAAGGGTTCTCCAGTTAAACTAGTGCAGCGTTAATCACCCTGAAAGTACTACTTCCCTTGGCATTTGACAAACCTGCTGCGACGTCCAAAAGGCTTTTTTCCGTGGGCGGATAACTCTCGCGAAGGCAACATCTAAAGCGCTTGATGCGCCGCAGCGCGTCACTTCGGTTAAAACCGTAACGGCGCAATACGCCAGACCCTCACCCCGTGAAGCGAGGCGGCTCTATCGCGTTACGACGTTTACGGCCTGCGGGCCTTTATCACCCTGAGCGATCTCAAACTCAACGCTTTGGCCCTCGTTCAAAGTCTTAAAACCGTCGCCTTGAATCGCGCTATAGTGGACAAAGACATCCCCGCCACCTTCCTTTTCGATAAACCCATAGCCTTTTGAATTGTTGAACCATTTTACCTTCCCAGTTGCCATGACCGCCAACCTCCCTCGCCATTCGCATTGAAATGATGAATTCACAGAACTTAACGCGAATAGCTTGAATCCATGTAGAATCAACCCTTGGCGTTAATTTTAGGCGAGATTAGAAAATGCTGACCATTGTTGTCAAGAAAAAAAGCAATTCTTGCCGTGCGGGAAATCGATACCGCCGCGATGAAACGGTTAACCATCGGCTCGAGACACATCCAGGCCAAGAGCGAAGACGTCTCCGAACTTCTCATCAATTTCCGCCTCCTGCCACAATCCAAAATGGACAAGTAGAATCTCGGTTGACCTGCCACCGGAAATCCCGCTGAAGCAAGCTCCGATCAGCTCGGCTGATCTCGTTTGGCAATTCAGTGCTGCCAATAGCCCCACCCCGATCATCTCAAGCCGCCGCACAAATCAGGCCCTTAAACCATTTTATAAGTTTATTTATCAATTCATTTTCTAGTCTTAAGCTATTGAAATACATCATATTTGACTAATCGTTATTGACCTGATGAGTTTTTTCCGTTATAAATGAGCAGGTTAGGGCGCTGGAGTCCTTATCAGCACCGGGCTGCTGGAGCAGTCAAGCTTTCGGTCCGCAGTCTGAGGTTTAAACAAAGCATAGATGGCTATTTACACCGCACTCACTAAGAAAGACATCGCTAAGGTTGCCGATGAATTTGCGTTAGGCGATCTAGTTTCTTTCGCTGGAATCAAAAACGGCTCGGTTAACACACACTATCTCATCGAAACCAAACGCGGCCGATATTTCGCAAAAATAGATGAAGTCAAAAGTGAAATTGAGGTAAAACAAGAACTTGACCTATTGTTTCACCTCAGAAAACAGAATTTTCCCTGCCTCCAGCCGTTAAAGAGCAAGACCGGTAGATTTCATCTAGAGGCTCAAAATAAGTGCCTTACCGTAAGTAAATTTCTCGAGGGCGCGGAGTTGGCGGTAGAGGTGATCAATTTGACCCATCTCAACGCATTGGGCCACGCCTTAGCAAACTTGCATCTAATCGGTAGAAGCTACAAGAAAGGCATTGATAACCGCTTTGGCTTCAATCGCATCGTGTCGATTTATCGTGATGTCCGCCGACAACTGCCGACACATCTAAAGAGCATCGTGCGGGTTTTAGATGACGAGTTTACCTATCTAGAAAACTATTTAGATAATAATTTGCCGAAGGGAATCATCCACGGCGATCTGTTCGCTGACAATGTAAAGTTCAAAGGCAATCGCTTGACCGGGGTGATGGATTTTGAGGCAGCCTGTCGCGGCAAGTTGATTTACGACCTTGCAACGGCGGTAAATGCACTTTGCTTTCTTGGGAATCGATACCAGATTGATCGTTTCGAAGCCTTAATCTCAGGCTATGAAAGTCTCCGACCGCTTTCTCTGCCGGAATGGGATTCATTTCCGAATGAATTGCGATTCTCCGCGTTACGCTTCACGATCACCCGCATCAAAGATTTTTATCTTCGCGGCACTGACGATAGTCAACGGGTCTATAAAGACTTCAAAGAGTTCTACGATCGCTTGTTGATTTTGAGACGGGAAAAGAACGGCGGTATGGAAGACATCCTGCTGGCGATGGCCACCGGTTACGACTATCGCAAATATCAAAAATCGAAACCATCAAAATAGCTTTGCAGCCATTGAGAATTCTTGTCGATTCTCTAACCCGGCAAACCGTTAATCTTACCGATTTTCAGTTTTGCATCACGCCGAATTAGGCGAAACGCAGCGATAAAGGTTAATATCAAGCCGAGGATACAGAGCAGCCTACCGCCAGCCAAGACGACGTAAAAAAAATTTAATTTCACCCGGGCGGCATTGTATTTTTCCCGGTTGTCGTTGATGCGCCGTAGCACTTCTTCATTTTTCTGCTGATCGAGTTCTTGAAAGCTCCGGTAAGATTCCTCCAATCCTGTTTGCGCGGTCTTATGTAATAGCGCTTGGTATTTTGCCGATTCAATCGCGCCCACTGTCCAGTTGCCAATTCCCAGAACCAAAGATAACAAACCGCCGACCATTGCGTAGCTGGAGTACATTTGGCGCAGCTTCATGGCATTTCTTCCCTAAGACAGCATATCATGCACAGGTCCGTTTGCCAGCGCGAAAACGCCATGCGTTTGCACAGCACAGGAGAGTAGCTTAGGATTCTCATCGCATGAAGAACTATGTGATCGGCGATATTCACGGTTGCGCCGACGAGATCCGTTATTTAATCGACGGATTGCCAATCGCTCCCGGGGATCGATTGGTGTTTCTTGGCGATTATATCGACCGGGGTCCGAATTCGCGTGGGGTTGTTTCGTTCCTCCTCGATCTCCAAAAACAGATGGGGACCATCGATTTCATCTTTCTCAAAGGCAACCACGAAGATATGCTTTTGTCTTACCTCGGGATCGGTGGCGCTCATGGCGATATGTTTCTCATCAATGGCGGCAAGGCCACACTGGCAAGCTACGGCCTGAACCCTAATAGTCCGTCGGCAAACGACGCGCACAAGGTCATCCCACCTGATCATCTGGAATTTTATCGCCACTTACAAAACTACTTTTTAATGGAAACATTCTTATGCGTGCATGCGGGAATAGATCCAGTGAAACCGTTCGCCGAACAAACCGAAGAGGATTTTTTTTGGATTCGCGATAAATTTATCTTCGCCTCGCACCCCCTTCCCCAAACCGTGCTCTACGGCCATACGCCGCAGCACACCGTGTATTACGATCTGCCGTATAAAGTCGGCCTGGATACCGGCCTCGTTTACGGCAACATGTTGACATGTTTGGACGTAGATGAGAAAGTTCTGTACCAGATTGGTCGGGGAAAAAAGCACGTCGATAGAACCATGATGCAGCGCAAGTGGAATGCGTCGCGGGCGCATCGTTAACGAATTGATATTTTTTAGGAATTCCATCTTATTTTAATCCCCTCGTGGCGGTGTAGCTCAGTGGGTCAGAGCACGCGGCTCATATCCGCGGCGTCGGTGGTTCGACTCCACTCACCGCCACCAATTTTTCCTTACAGTTCACGCCCTTACCAGTTTCATCAGCAGTTGCGCATGATGTCGGATTGAGTTGTTTTACGTAGAGACTTGCCTCCACGGGTTTGCCCAAGTTCTGGAGCGCGGCTTTCATGTGCTCCATGACCGTTCGAGTATACCGGCTCGTGGTATTGAGACTGGAGTGCCGCATCAAATTTTTGACCGTGTTCGGGTCTGTTACCTGCGCGGATACCTGCGTTGCGAAGTAGTCGCGGAGTTCTTTGGTCGTGAGTTTCACGCCGCCCGGATAGTTTTCTTTGTTCAATTCCTTCCATGCCTGCATCGGCACCGCGTTCGGATTCTTCTTCATATTTGCGTTAAACGCTGTCGCCCTCTTGATCTTCTCGAAGAGACGGCGCCGGCTGTAAATCTTTTTG
>JAERMN010000052.1:0-511 GCA_016844625.1 Deltaproteobacteria bacterium | reverse complement strand
CAGGCTCGCAAATGTCGTCTGTTTCATCCGTGCGCCCGTTCGTTTACATGGACTCCCTCAGTAAAAACGTCAAACATTGGCCCATCGCGATTGCAAAGCGGCGATCTCCCCGGAAATGGCGATCCGGCTCGACAAGGCCTTCGGCGGTGGCGCCGCGACATGGCTTCGCTTACAGGCCACTTACGACCTAGCCCAGGCTGAAAAGTACGCCGACAAAATCAAGGTCCGGCGTTTCGCCTAGGCCCGAAAAGCCAGTTTTAGCCCTGCGAATTGTCTCCAGCACTTGCCTCCAACAAGATTTCCGCAAGCAAATCCAAGAGGTTATCGCCACTGTCAGCGCGGCTCATATGTGCGGCGTGGTAGGTTCGACAGCTACCACCGCCACCATTTTTACTACCAGGCGTACTAGCAGCGTTCGATCAGAAGGAACAGCTAGCTCGTTTTAAGGTTCACGCAGACAGCGCTAAAATTTGTTCGACCACTCCGGTCGTCCGTAACGCTCATCAACCAA
>JAERMN010000400.1 GCA_016844625.1 Deltaproteobacteria bacterium | reverse complement strand
GAGGTTTCAGCGGGCCGCTGCGGGCTCGAGAACTGGAACGAAGCGGTGGAGCAATGGCTCCTGCGCGTCAATCGCTTACGCGAATGGATGCCCGAGCTTGAATTGCCGGTCATCAGCGACGAGGACCGTAGCGCCATCATCGAACATGTTTGCCACGGCGCGTTTAGTTACAATGAAGTCAAAGATCGACCAGTTTTACCCGTCGTGAAGTCTTGGCTGTCGCGCCAACAACAGGCGTGGATCGAAGCATATGCGCCGGAGCGGATTCAGTTGCCGCGCGGCCGCAGCGTGAAGGTCGTCTATGCTGTCGACGGCGCGCCGACGATCGCGGCGCGCATTCAAGACCTGTATGACATCAAAGACGTGGTGTGGATCGCCAACCGGCGCGTCGCGGTGCGCATTCAAGTGCTGGCGCCGAGCAATCGCCCTGTCCAGGTGACCGAGAACCTGTCGGTTTTCTGGCGCGAGACCTATCCGAAGCTTAAACAAGAGCTGCAGCGCAAGTATCCGAAGCATGTCTGGCGATAAGTTCATATTCATAGCCACCACGAAGGACGCAGCGCGGCCGTGCCGCAACCAAAGAAGATCAGAGAATTAGCCGCAAAGAACGTAAAGTTCGCAAAAAGGAAATGAATATTCACGGGGCGGGTTTGACACCCGCCCTCCTGGCTCTGGCATGGCGAAAAACATTTGCGCGAACTGCGAAAACTTGCAGTTATAGTAATACACGCTTTTCCCCAGACCACGAAGGACACGAAGGACACGAAGTTCGGAGTCTAAGGGAGCGCGGACATTCTTGTCCGCGAATTCTTGCGGGTTCGCTCGATGGTGCGCCCAGCGCACTCTACACATGCCGCTTGATCTTTGGACTCTATGACAAACATGTTGGTGTTAGTTTTTGGATAGTAATTACAAAGGGTTCAGATGGTTACAACTCCGAACTTCGTGCTCTTCGTGGTGAAAAGTATTCTCTTTGCTTTCGTTGCGGTTCACCTGTGAAATTGGGAAAGTCATTTGTATG
Source organism: Deltaproteobacteria bacterium (assembly GCA_016844625.1). Lineage (GTDB taxonomy): Bacteria > Desulfobacterota > Binatia > UBA9968 > UBA9968 > DP-20. The sequence goes on along the minus strand of JAERMN010000400.1, from coordinate 3,753 downwards.
GGAGAAAACACTATGGCGCTCACAACATACAACCAGGTTTCCGTTCCTTCTTTCATGTACGGCACGGCTTGGAAGAAAGAGGCTACGGCGCGCTTGGTGCAACTAGCCGTCGAGTCCGGCTTCAGCGCCATCGACACGGCTAATCAATTGATCCATTACGAAGAAGCCCTGGTCGGTGAAGCCTTGCAGTCTCTTGCGCAGAAAGGCATCAGACGCGAAACTCTGTTTCTCCAAACCAAGTTTACTTCGGCCGACGGCCAGGACCATCGAACTCCCTACGATGCGTCGGCCGATCTCACGACTCAGGTTCGGCAGTCTTTCGATAGCTCGCTCAACCACCTGCATAGCGATTATCTCGACTCCTACGTCCTACACGCGCCGTTATCGCGACGCGGCTTGGGGCAAGCGGATTGGGAGGTGTGGACGGCGATGGAAGGGCTTTACCACTCCGGCAAAACCAAAATGATCGGCATCAGCAACGTCACCGCCGCTCAACTCGCACAACTTTGCGATCAGGCGAAGGTGCGACCCATGATGGTGCAGAATCGTTGTTTCGCTGCGCTCGCTTGGGACAAACAGGTGAGAGAGATGTGCCGAGCCCATGGCATCATCTATCAGGGCTTTTCGCTGCTAACCGCCAATCGAGAAAGTTTTGCTCAACCCGAGATGCGCGCGATCGCGCAGCGCGTCGGCGCGGGTCTCGCGCAAGTGATTTTTCGTTTCGCCATGCAAATCGGCATGCTGCCATTAACCGGCACGACAAACGAGCAACATATGAAAGAAGATCTCGCCGTCGAACAGTTCTCGCTCACCGACGAGGAGATTCAGCGAATCGAAACAATCGCGCTGTGAGTAGGGTTTAAAACGTTTCACCGCGGAGGCGCGGGACGTGAGAAAAAATCCTTTTTCGCGAAAATCAGCAGTTGCAATTAATTGATTTCATTGAGGCCAAATTTGCGATTTTGATCGATTTTGAATTTTGTCTCACGACCGCGGAGTACGCTGAGAAACGATCGTAGAAAAGTTCCGTGGACTCTCTGTGTCAGCGGTGTGGTATTTTCAACTCACGTTAGACGACGAATAGGAGACTGCCGTGGACAAGATTGATCTCTCGCGTTTTTCATTGGCAGGGCGGACCGCCATCATTACCGGGGGCAGCGGCGGTATCGGTAGGGCATGCGCCGTCGCGTTTGCGAAGGCGGGCGCCAACATTGTTATCGCGTCGTTGCCGCCGGATTCGATCCCGCCTGTGGTCGCAGAAGTGGAAACGCTTGGCGTGAAGGGCTTTGGACTAGCCGTCGACGTTTGCAATGACACGCAAGTGAAGTCGATGGTAGAGCAGACGCTGGCGAAATTTAACCGCGTGGATGTTCTCGTCAACGTCGCCGGTGGGTCGTACAGCCGCAATCCGTTCATGCCGGCGTTCAACCGCGCGCCGTTGCTCGAACTGGCGCCGGAAGATTTCATGAAGGCCTACGAAGTGAATACCAAGAGCGCTTTTCTCTGCGCCAAAGCGGTGGCGCCGGCAATGAAGGCAGCGGGGAAGGGCAGCATCATCAACATCGGTTCGATTTCCGGCCGTGGCACCAAGAAAGAAAGAGCGGACATGGCCGCCTATGGAACGGCCAAAGCCGCGGTGATGAACCTGACTATCCACATGGCGCAGCACTGGGGGCCGGAAATACGCGTCAACGCGATCGCGCCGGGTATCATTGACACGCCGCGACCGGCGGGGACCCATCGACAGGAGCTATTTTCCGAAGCAATCAAGAAAATCTCCCTCGGGCGAGCCGGCACAGCCGACGAAGTCGCCAGCGTCGCGCTGTTTCTCGCCTCGGACGCCGCTAGCTTTGTCAGCGGCGCGATTATCGACGTGAATGGCGGGGAGTAACGGGCGGACTGCCAATAAGAGTCAGTATGCTCTGTCATTTCGAGTGCAACGAGAAATCTTTCTCGGCTTTATCGGAAATAATTCTCACGTGCGTTAGAAATGACTGAGAGCCATCGTTCGGCAATCCTTGGCAGCGAGTCCCGGCACACTGTTAGAAGACTAGTCTAACCAATCTTTCTCTTTGAGCTTTCTCGGCAGGTAGGTTTTCGTCAAATACTGAAAATCTTTGTTGGCGAGTGAGTCGAGCTCGAACTTGAGGCCGCTGGCGAGCATGCCTTTGATTTCATTTTGCCATTCTTTTTTCTGGAACCACTTATATTTCAACAACTCTTTGGCGCGGTTGATGTCTTTGTCGTTTAATTTAATGCCGACGTTGCGCGGTAGGCCGTAGCGATCGGGATCGGCGCTGGAGAAGCCGATGAACTTCGCCTTTGGTATCGCCATCCGCTCACTTTCGAAGGCGAGATTGATCGAGCCCTGCTTGATGACGGAGTAAATGTAGTAGCCCCAGGGATCGTTGTCGACCAGAACATAGACGGGAAGTTTATATTCTTCATGTAGCCGGCGCGACAGCCGGCGCACGCCGCGCGGCGGCTGTCCGTTGCCGGTGAGCAAGATGCAATTATACCTGCGCCAGAACTTATCTTCCGACAGCCGGTTCCACTGGGTGCCTTTCTCGACCAGCAAAACAAAATCCGCGGTGCATTTTCTGATCTGAATATATTCCGGCTCGACGATGGACGGAACGGAATAACCGCCTTTGCCGAGCCGGGTGCAGTCGACGCGGTCGCCGTCATCGACTAACACCAGCGGCCCGACAACGGTACCGGAGTTCTCGGCGCGGACGTGCAGCTCTTCGCGCAGCGCTTCCAGCGTGACTTCGAGATCTTCGATCAGCGGATCGGATTCGTTCTGGCCGTCGAAAGTGTTCTCGTTCGAGTTCTTAATTGTGTGCTTGGTGCGGTAGTAAATTTCCCGTAAAGAGGTCGTCAGTCTGGCGCGCTGGAGCTCAGCTAGAGCGTCGGCGACGAGCACGGTCTGCATGAATTTTTTCGCCATGCCGACGTTGAAAAACGTCCGCGCCTGCTTGCGCCGGCCCATCTCGATAATGCCGCGCTTCTCGTTGAACTTGACGTTGGCGAGGCTGCGCACGGGAATCGACAGCGCCGGATCTTGGCTTCGTTGCGCCGCGGTGATGACGATATCGGCGACGCCGATCAGTTTCTTCTCGACGGCCTGGTTATCTTTTTGCTTTTTTTGCGCCATGTTTCTTTCCTGTCTTCCGGCTCGGGTTTTCAAACCCCAATGTCATTTGCTTTGCGCTTTCAGACTTCGCTCCGCGCTGTGGCTTAATTGCTGCTGGATTGCCCTTGGCCTTGCGCGCCGACTTCGTCTTGGGCGTTGCCAAGGTTGGCAACGCCGGCTCCTGTTCCTCGGCTAGGATCTCTGCCGGAGTTTCGCCGTCACTTCGGGCATCGGCAGGCAACGCCGGCGCGATGCCCTCAATGCCATCGGCGGTGACGATGATCGAATGGGGCAAGCCCTCAGGGCCGCCGCCGTCGTGGCCGAGAATCTCGTCGGTTTTTTCGCCGCCGGTTCGTTTCGAGGCAATCTTCTGCAGTTGCTCTTTGAGTTTTTCCTTGGCGAGCTTGCCGCCCTTGAGTCGGTTGCACGCTTCGACGACTTCTTCGATATAGAGCTCGAAGATATTACGCCGGCGAAACTCGCCCTTGGCGCGTTCCCTTCGTCTTAGAAATACCCCTAGCCGCCGGCCGCACTCTTGCAGCGCCAGTTTGATTTCTTTTCTGATCTCATCGTAATCGGCGATCGCTTCTTTCGACTCGCTGGTGAACGGCACCCAG
>JAERMN010000399.1 GCA_016844625.1 Deltaproteobacteria bacterium | reverse complement strand
TTCGTTCTCGTGCTCGTAGTCCCACACCACGTTCTTCCACCCTTCATCGCGCGGCAGTGTGGAATTGGCGTAAAGCTTTTTAAGCCGCTTGCCGAGATCATAGCTGAAAGACGTGTCCGACCGGCAATCGCCTGGAGCCTCGGCCGCTTTATGATGGAATTGCAGCAGGCGCTGGGTGTTCGTGAAGGTGCCCTCGAGCTCGGCGACCTGGGTGGCCGGCAAGAAGAAAACTTCCGTTTTGATGTCCGCCGTCTTCACCTCGCCGCTCTTGACTTCGGGCGCGTTCTTCCAGTAGGTCGCCGTCTCGGTGACCCAATTGTCTTTGACAACCAGCCATTCGAGCTTTCTCAGCCCAGTCCGCTCGAGTTTGGCGTTGATCGAAGTGGCAGGGTTCTGGCCGATGCAGATCATCCCTTTCACCTTGCCGGTGTTCATCGCCGCAAACATCGCCATGTGCGAGTGATCGCCGAGAATCTTCGGATGCCAGTCGTAGCCGAATTGGTTTTCTTTCGTGGCCGCCTCGCCGTAAATGGACTTGAGATAGGAGACCATGAATTTCGGCATGTTTGCCCAGTAACCCGTCGGTATCAGCTCGGTCGCGATGTAATCTTGCAGCGTGTCGTGCTTCCTGAGCGCCGACGGCGCGTTCATATAGCCCTGGATGGAATGGTAGAGCGTCGGAATATCCGTCGATCCTTGAATCGACGCATGGCCGCGCAGCGCCATGACGCCGGCGCCCGGCCGGCCGATGTTGCCGAGCAGAAGTTGCAACAGCGCGCAAGCGCCGATAATCTGGACGCCGTAGGTGTGCTGGGTCCAGGCGACGGCGTAGGCAAATGAAGTCGTCCGATCCGCGCCTGAATTGTCCAGAATGGTCTCGGCGACCTGGAGAAAAGTCTCTTTGGGGCAGCCGGTGGCCTTCTCGACCATCTCCGGCGTGTAGCGCGCGAAATGCCGCTTGACGATTTGCAACACACAGCGCGGGTTTTGCAGCGTCTCGTCTTTTAGCACCGGCGGCCGGACCAACGACGCTACCAGCGGCGCAAATCCTTCCCCTGGTTTGATTTCAAGTTTTGCGGCCGGCGCCGCCCCGGCCTTCTCCCGGGCGTATTGCCAGGTCGCGCCGTCGTACTGATTGATCAAACCATTGAACGGCCATTCGGCCACGCCGCCCTTGGCCGGCGCGAGGCCGGAAAAAACTCCGTCTAGATCTTCGGTGTCCTTGAAGTCGTCGTTGATAAGGGTCGCAGCATTGGTGTAGTTGGCGACAAACGTCTTGAAGAACGGGTCCTTGTTCCACTTCTCGCTGTCGAGAACATATTTGATGACGCCGCCCAGAAAGGCGATGTCCGATCCGGCGCGCACCGGCGCGTAAATATCGGCAACGGCACTGGTGCGGGTGAAGCGCGGATCGACGTGAACGATCTTGGCGCCGTGCTCAACCTTGGCTTTCATGGGCCAGCGGAAGGCGACCGGATGGTTCTCCGCCATGTTGGAGCCCATGACGACGATGCAGTCGGAGTCGTACATGCTGCGGGGGTAGAGGGTGGCCGCGCCGCGGCCGAATCGAGTCCCCAGACCGGGGACGCTAGAGCTGTGTCATATCCGCGCCTGGTTCTCGATGGCGACTATCCCCAAGCCGCGCATGAGCTTTTGGGCCGCGCATGAGCTTTTGGTGCACGTGATTGAACTCGGCTTCGAGCGTGGCGCCGCCGAGTGAGAAGATGGCGGGCGTCATATTGACGACCTTTCCGTTGGGCAGCTTCTCGATAAAGGTATCATCGCGCGTTTTCTTTGTCAGCTCGGCGATGCGGTTCATCGCGCGCTCGAGGTCCCATACTTCCCAGTCGGTCGCGCCCGCGGCCCGATGGAGAACCTGCGTGGGACGATTGGGATTGACGTGAAGCTGGAAGATCGCCGCGCCCTTGGGGCAGAGGGTGCCCTCGTTGTGAGGACTGCGCGGATCGCCCTCGATGTTGACGATCTGCCCGTTGACCGTATGAACGAGGGTGCCGCAGCCGACGGAGCAATAGGGGCAGACGCTGGGGGTAACCTTGGCGTCCTTGATCCTGAGTTCCTGCGCTCGCGCGACCGCCGGCCCTAAGTTAACGCCTGAACCAATCAGGCCGCTGAGCGCTGTGCCGGTGCCTGCCGCGACTGAAAGCCGTAGAAAATCTCGTCGTGAAACTTCCATGTTTTGACTCCTTTTTCTGAAGCGGGAGGATGGACTGAAAAAAAGAAGACGCTGGTAAGTAACATGATTTCACAATAGATCAATTGATAATTTTTTTGCCGGACGAAACTTAAAACGACACAGCTCTGAATTGGCCGGCATACTATCGCTGCGACAATCGTTGTCAAGCAAAAAAATGTAAAAAATGGAGTAGGTGTTGAACCGATACCCCAACACTTCTACGATCCAACGAACCCGGATTATTCGCAGCTCACAATGATCGAGGGGGCGAGCAGGTCGGAAGCAGAAGCCGTCGGCAAACCGGGAATGTGTCATGACTAAGAGTCCAACTGGTTCACACCGTTCAAGTCGTTCAAACTGGTTAACTCGTTGGAACGGCTTGAACGACTAATACCGGTTACTTTAGCTCCGTTTAATCACATGAACCGCTGATGCCTTGAACGAAGCAACGACCTCGTCTCCCTCTGCGATCTTAAGTTCGAGGAATGACGGTCTGGTGATAAAGGCGACGAGACGGTTTCCCCCGCATGCCAGCGCCACCCGGTAGTGAGAGCCCCAGGGCGTGACTTTGAGGGCCTTGCCCTGAAGCCGGTTGCGCGCACTCGATTTGAATTCCTCGGCTCCCGGCAGACTCAAAGTGATATCCTCCGGTCGAAGGCAAAGAATCAGCTGCTCTCCGGCTTGAAAATTACCGACCACCTGGGCGCAGCCGCCATCAATGCGGACTTGGGACAATCCATCAATGTGGACTTTGGCCAATCCTTCGGGCGCGCTCTCCACGACTCCAGGAATTATGGTGTCGATGCCGACGAAGTGGGCAACCTCCTCGTTCACCGGATGAGTAAAGACTTCCGGTGTCGGCCCGGTCTGGAGCAGCCTGCCGCCAATGAGTACAGCGACGCGGTCGCCGAATATGAACGCCTCGTCACGGTCGTGAGTGACGAATACTGTGGTGATGCCCGGTTCACGAAGTATGCGCTCTAGATCGAGCAGGAGGCCCTCGCGCGTGGGCGGGTCGAGAGGAGAAAAGGGTTCGTCTAGAAAGAGTATCTCGGGATCGAGCGCCAAGGCGCGAGCCAAGCTGGTGCGCTGGGCCTCGCCCCCTGAGAGGCTTCGAGCCCGGCGGCGCACAAGATGGTCAATACCGAGCCGTTCGAGCCAGGGTTGAACCTGCCGTTCGATGCTGCGGCGGTCCAAACCGCGCAGCCTTAGCCCCAACGCCGCGTTGTCATAGACCGAGGCATTTAACAGCAGCGGCTCCTGAAAAACGCTGGCCATGCGGCGCCTGACCGTGAGACCGTTTTGTCGGGTGACATCCAGCCCATGAAATAAAACTCTTCCTTGGGTCGGCTGTTCAAGTAGCCCCATGACGCGCAGTAGGGTCGATTTCCCCGCCCCGTTGGGTCCGATGATAGCGAGGATTTCGCCGGGATAAACCGCAAGGGAAGCGACCTGGAGGATTTGTGACTCTCCATAGCGGACCACCAGGTCGTGGAGCGTTAAGAGGGCTTCGGCCATCGCAACTGTTCCCGTTGCTGAATATAGGTGAGGAGAAAGTTTACTGCAAAGCTCAGAATGAGAAGGATCAAGCCAAGGGCGATGGCGAGCTCAAAGTTGCCTTTCCCGGTCTCAAGCACGGTGGCCGTGGTCAGCACGCGGGTCTGACCACGAATGTTTCCCCCCACCATCATCGAAGCCCCGACCTCCGAGATCACGCCGCCGAACCCAGCCATGATCGCGGCGAGAATCGGCAGGCGAGCTTCCTTGCACAGGAGCCAGAGGACTTGCGGCTTCGACGCGCCGATGCCGACGAGTTGCAAACTAAGATTGGGGTTGAGGGTCTGGAACGCGGCCATGGTAAGACCAGCGACGATGGGAAAAGCGATGACGACCTGGGCGATAACGATTGCGGTCGGAGTATAGAGCAGCTCAAGAAAACCCAAAGGGCCACTGCGCCAAAGAAAGATCGACACGAAGAGCCCGACGACCACCGGCGGAAGCCCCATGCCGGTATTGATCAAACTCGTGACGAAGCCGCGACCAGGGAAGCGAGTCAAAGCGATCAGCATTCCGAGCGGGATACCCGCCAGTAGGGAGAGCAGAGTGGCGATACCGGAAAGCCAGAGTGAGAGCAGCGTAATCTCAAGCACGCCGGGGTCGCCGGCCACGAGGAGCCAGAAGGCCTGTTTGATTCCTTGCCATATCAGTTCCATCCTATCCTCCGATCTCTTCTTCTCGCCTTCCCGCGATCGGCACAAATAACGGCTGGCGGTATTTTTCGACGCCGAAGCTCTTGATCACGGTCTGGGTTTGCGGCGCGACCATAAAATCGGCGAAGGCTTTTCCGCCTGCGGTGTTGATCCTCGGGCCGTTGGCGGAATTTACTTCCAGCACCGAATAAATATTCAACAGCGGCTTGTCCCCCTCCAAGAGGATGACCAGCGCTAAGCGTTTTTGATAGGCGAGGTAGGTTGCGCGGTCGGTGAGGGTGTAAGCGCTGCGGTCGCTGGCAATGCTCAGCGTCGCGCCCATTCCTTGCCCTGACTCCATGTACCACGAACCATTTGGCTCGACGCCGGCGATCTTCCAAAGCGAACTTTCGAGGGCGTGTGTGCCGGAGTTATCGCCGCGCGACACGAACCTGCTCTGGCTTTGGTGGACCAGCTTCAACGCGTCAGTGCTGCTCTTGACCGATGTGATTTTGGCAGGATCGGATCGGGGGCCTATGATGACGAAATCGTTGTACATGACCAGGCGGCGGTTAAGCAGCTTGCCGGCGGCGACAAATTTTTTCTCGATGCCCGGCGCGTGGACTAATGCCACATCCGCCTCTCCCTTGGCCGCCAGCGCCAGCGCCTGGCCGGTGCCCACTGAAATCGTCTTCACGCTGTGGCCCGTCTGCTTTTCGAATAGCGGCACGAGCACATCAAGGAGTCCTGAGTCCTGTGTGCTGGTGGTGGTTGAGAGGATAACGGACTTGCGCGCGGCTTCCCCGGCGCACAGTTGAAAGGGGATTGCGAGAATGAAAGCCAGCAGCAAAAGCAACGGTAACTAATTCCTTCTAGCGCGCAGCTGTTCGATCAAAACCGTGACTTCCTCCAGGCGCGTTTTTACTTCGGTCTCGGCGTTTCTCAGTTCTTCGGGCGCTGCGCCTTTATCGACCGCATCCTCGAATGCCGTCACGGCGACGCCAAACACCTTCAGCACGCGTCGCGTTTCATCGGTGGGCATAAGTGCTACCTCCGTTCAAACGGTTCAAGCTGTTCAAGCTGTTCAAGCAGTTCAAAACGTCAACATTCAGAGTCAGACGAACCGTCCTAATCGGCTTGAACTGTTTGAACGTTTTGAACGGCTTGAACTCTCTCATCCAGCTAGCCCCAACTCTTTCAACTTCTTCTCGGCAACTAATCCGTTCTCATCCCATCCTCTTGCCCGGTAGTAACCTTGGATCATCCCTTGTAATTCGTCAGGACTTAGACCAACACCCTGGGCGACGCCGGTGGGAAGGGCTTCG
>JAERMN010000398.1 GCA_016844625.1 Deltaproteobacteria bacterium | reverse complement strand
GTTCTCCCTTCGGTCGAAATGACATTTCTTCCGAACTTGGCGTACTTTGCGCCTTGGCGCGAGTCAATCCCTGCGTTCGAGTATTTCAGGTCAACGCCTGGCCGATCAGCGTCCGCCGTGACAGTAAACACAAGCGCCGGTGACTGGCCCCGCAAGCAGGAAGTTTGGCGGCTCGCGCTCGATGGCTTCACGGGCGAACTTAACATCGCGCCGGAAGCTTGGCAGGTTCATGTCGATGAGCGGATGGTTGGTCGGCCAGCCCGACTGATCTAATTTCTCAGCCGCCTGTTCCATGGCTCTGAGGTGCACGATGATTTCAGTTCGCTTTGCCTGGGGCCCATCGTTCGACTGCAAGAGTTGATTAAGCTCACGCGAGTGAAAAGCCAACTCGCGCATGGTCGAGCGCACTTCGTCGCGCTCGATATAACGAAACTCCGGTGGATACGTGTACTGGCGCACCCAACGCGCGAAATCGGCGCAGCCGGAAAGCTCAAGCGCTATCAGAGCCAAGAAGACCAAACGGTAACTCATTATCGCCTCCCGATACCAGCATAACTACAAACTCCCACAAACGCTCCTCGCATTCTGCTTGCCAAAGCAGACGATCTTAGTCGGGCAGCATGGACTAATTCTTGCTCGCCTATACGACAGAACGTTCCGGGACACCGCTCGCAAGGAGAAATAGGAAAAACCCACAGCGTTTTTCCCACAGTCGAGAATGGATGATAGCCTAACGAGAATACCGACAACAGCACCGTCGATACTCGTCGCGGAATTAGAGCCGATTTCGCGAATGAGCCTAAGCGAGCTGCTCCGCGACGAGGGTTATCGGGTCGTTGAAGCGGCCGATAGCGGCGCCGCGGTAAGCCAGATTAGCCGAGTGCAAGATATCAAGGTGATTCTTGCCGATCTGGAGATGCCGTCTTGGACCGCCGTTATCAAACACGCGCGCGCCAATCTGCCCGAATCCTTCATTCTCGGCATGGTTCGCTACGGCGCGCTATCCAACGCCCTGGAAGCCCAACAACTCGGCGCCCACGCCTATCTTATCAAGCCGTTGTCTTTCAACGAAGTGAACCAATGGATTCGGCGCTCCCTCACCGGACAATCCCAGATCAAGACGTAGTCCTGATCGTTTGTCGTTACAGCATAGCCAAGCGATCTATTTGCTGGTTTTTCGCCGTCACGGACGCTCCCCCTCCTTCGTCCTCCCGTGGCACGCGCTTTGCGTTTGAATTGATCAGGAGCAAACACTACCGGCGCCTTTCTGACCGGAGGTGACTTATGGTAAACGAAACTGAACTCTTCTATCTAGTGCTGCTAGTCGTGTTGACGCTGATCATGCACGTCATCCTCGCATCCAAGGGCCGGAGCGGAGACGAGAAGAACGGCTAAACGAGATCGGAGCTAGCCACACGATCTTGAGACGCCGCCGGCGCAGTTCTATCTCTGTGCGTCGATTGGCATGCTGCGTTTAGCAAATTACCTAATCCGAAGTCCGGAACTGGACCCCCGACCCATTCGACGTGGCTCAGGGTCGCCCGTCGAGAGCCTCTGGGTCGAACGATGGCGAGCACAGTCGAACCACGATAAAAACATTCGGCGCTGACGCCTGTAAGACCAACTCATCGCCTGATAGCACGCAGCTTGCTGTGCGGTTGTTTCATTCGTGGCGCGCGCTCGCCGCCACCATGCGCAGGCATGATCTTTCATCCGGCAGCGGGCAAAATTTTCTAAGAATCTCATCCCGGCAACTATAGCGATAGGGGAAGCGGTGCTGATAAGCCGAGCCCACAACGCTTCTGAGTTCGTCTTGCGAAAGCTCGATCTGGTTACGCTCGTTCCATTCGAAAAGTTTATCTTCGGTCTCCTCAGCGCTTAGGCCGAGCAGTCGAAGCTCTGAAGCCAAGCGAATCGCGCAGTTGTTGCGATAACCCGGTTCGATGTGGTTTTGCCAGATCGCTTGCGCGCCAGCGCAGGGAAACTGGACTTGGCCTAAATCGGCGGGCCGCTGAAGCCTGTAAACAAAGGGTTTGCGCGTCAGTCGTTTCAATTGGCGCTGGACCCGTTGAAACAACTGCGCCGCCGCCGGATTCTCGCTGACGTCGGCGTGCGACAGGAATCCAGTCGCATCGGTGCGCGCGAGCGGCCTCGGCTTCTTCGCCAGTTCGCGAATCTGATCCGCATCGTGCGCGCGCAATTCGTCGGCGCTCAGAATGATTTTATAAAGCTTCGACTTCTCATGAATCGTGTTGGCTAGACGCAGCAAGCGCATGCGGTCCTTGATCGACAAGTCGACGGTCTCGCGCAAAGGCTCTGGCAGCTCCTGGGCTAAGTGGCGCCGCAAGGAATCGAAGATGGCGGGAAGGCTTCTCGACGGCGCCACTCGGCCGAACAGCCGAGTGTCTAACATGATGTGAAAACCCTTGGCGCCGCTGAAATAGACTTGCATGCTCGCTGGATCGATCCGCCAACGCGCGAGTAAAAACTCGCTCAAAAGTCTCGCCGCCGCCAATGCCGGCGTCAGCTCCGGGTGATCGAGATCGATCGGCAGATAGGGCGCCCAGACTTTGCCTTCGTAACCCGAGACGCTCGGCGCGCCGCCCTGCAGGCTCATGTAGGTGAGCAATTCATCGGAAAAAAAGCAGTAGGTGGCGTAGCAACCGTAGCGCTTGAATGACTCGATCAACGCCGCCACGTCGCCGATCGCTACGATGTGGTTGCGAAATCCCTTCTGGTAATGCGCCGCGAAATCGACCAGCTGAAATCGACCCATGGCATAATCATAGCGCCGCGGCGCGCTTTGGCGAAGTGCCGGCAATATCTCTTGAGACCTTGGCCCCGCCGGAATTCTCAAACTCATAGCCAATTTAGTTGCAATTTTCGCTCCCGCTTGGCTCGCCAATGATTCCCATCGCCGCAAACATCATGTTTAAACATTCGCAGTTATGAAAAGATTACGTGAACTAAGGGGTGAAACCCGGCAGCAGACGCTGCTAAGGAGCCGGCGCGCCAGTGGCATAAGTTCTGCACTGTCTCTTACTGCGAAGAAGAGGAGCAGATTGCATGTTCGTTAACTATTTCGCGCACCCGGTGCTGAGCGCCAAGCGTGAACTCCTAAGCAAAGGAAAAACCCAAGCCGCGCTTATCGCCAAGATTCGCGCAGCACTGGAGAAAGATACGCGCGTCAATTTGCATCGTTTCCCGATCGCGCTCTCGTTCGACGGCGACGATCTCGTGCTCGCGGGAGCGGTGCAACATATCGCCGCCAAGAAGATCGCCTTGGAACTCACGGCCGGCGTCGCTCCGAATGTCGGCATCGTCGATCGGCTCCGCGTCAGGCCCGCAGAGCCCATGGGCGACCGTGAGATTCGCGATCATGTCGTCAAAGTATTGCTCGAAGAGCCGGCGCTGAAGCGCTGCCTGATTCACAGCCGCCAGCCAGACCGGCTGGAAAGCCACCGCAAGACCGTCCCGCAACCCACCGGCACCATCGTCGTCGAAGTCAACGGCGCTGTGGTGACGCTCAACGGCGAGGTGCCAAGCCTCTCCCACAAGCGCCTCGCCGGCGTCCTCGCGTGGTGGGTTCCGGGATGTTGCGATGTCGTCAATGGCTTGGAGGAAGTGCCGCCGGAACAGGACAACGACGATGAGCTAAGCGACGCCGTCCGATTGGTCTTGGAGAAAGATCCGTTCGTCAATGCCAGTAAAATCCGCGTCACGACAAAAGACTGGATCGTCACACTCGACGGGCTAGTGCCCAACGAGACCATGAAACAGATGGCCGAACGCGACGCCTGGTATGTCCTCGGCGTTAAGAATGTCGTGAACAACGTCCAGATTAAATGGTGAGGAGCAGGAGGATGAACCATGCCGACCTATGAATTTCATTGTGACAAATGCGGCAAGAACTTCGAACAGGTCTGGTCGCTTGCCGAGTATGACAAGCAAATCAAAGCGACCCATAAATGCCCCAATACGTGAATGAATGGCGCCGCGAACACCATGCCGGAAAAAACCGTCGGCACAGTGATGACCACGGACCCGGTGACGTTGCAACTCAATGACACCCTGCGACTCGCCGACGATATGATGAATCTCGCCCATGTGCGCCATTTTCCGGTTTTCGATGGCGAGAAGCTCGTCGGTGTCATCGACCAGGACGATTTACTGCACGCGTCAATGGCGGCCTTGGTGCGCCATCCGAAAGATAAAGTGCGCGAAGCGTTGGGTGCCGTAGCGATTAAAGACTTCATGAAAGCAGCGACAACCGTGCCGCGTCAAACGTCGATCTACGATGCCGCGCGTATGATGGTGGATCGCGGCATGGAGTGCTTGCTCGTTGTGGACGGGGACAAATTGGTCGGGGTCGTGACCCGGAGCGATTTGCTCCGAGAACTGGCCAAGAGGTGAACGATGGAAGGAGAATTTCATGATCGTTGGCAACCGCATGACTAAAGAACCGATCACCGTCGAGCCGGAGGATTTGCTGATCCGCGCCGCGCACAAAATGCAGTCCGGCGGATTTCACCGCGTGCCGGTGGTGCGCGAAGGCAAGCTGGTCGGCATCGTCAGCGAACGCGATTTGCGCGAGCATCGCGGCCAGTTGGAACATACCAAGATCAACGGCGTAATGACCGAAAATCCGCTCACCGTGACGCCGGCGACGACTCTCGAAGAAGCCGCGCAGATCTTGCTCGAGCGCCAGATCGGCGGTCTGCCGGTGCTGTTCGACGGCCGCTTGGTCGGCATCATTACCACCAGCGATATTCTCCAAGCTTTTCTTGATGTCATGGGCGCCTCTGAAGGCGCCAGCGCCCGGCTCGACTTCGTCCTCGAAGGCGAAGAGCGCGGCTTCGTCGAAGCCACGCGCATCGTCGCCCGCGAAGGCGGCGAGGTCTTAGGCGTCGGCACCTACAGAGAAAAGCTCGGCGAAGACCCGGTCTGCTACCTGCGCCTGCTCAGCGGCAATCCGGAAAAGATCGCCAAGGCGCTCCGTTCCGCCGGGTTCAATATGTTAGGCGTGCATAAAGTTGGCGGCCAAAGATCTGAGTGCTAACGACTTGAACGTTCTGAATGACTTGAACAGCTGGAACCCAGACGCGTGAGGAGGTGACCATGTCGCTACAAACATACTGTCATAAACCGGTCGTGCGAATTTCACCCGAGACCAACATCACCGAAGCTTGCCAGCTGATGGAGCAAAACAACATCGGCTGCTTGGTTGCCGAACGGGAGGGCAAGCTGTGCGGCATCGTCACTGACCGAGACATCGCGCTCCGCGTTACTGGCGCGAGGCGCGATCCCGACAAGACGAAGGTCAAAGACATCATGACACCCGACCCGATTCGCATCTCGGTCGATAAGGAATTGCATCACTTGACTGCAATGATGCATGCCTATCACGTTAGGCGAGTACCGATCGTCAACGGCTTCGACACCACGGTGGGCATCGTTACGCTCGATGATCTGATCGCCCAATTAGGCGACGAGATGTCAGAGATCGGCAAGGCGATCGCCGAAGAGTTTCCGCCGGGAAACGCGTAGAAAGGGAGGGGCATCATGTCCTTACGAACTTTTTGTCAGAAGCGCGTTGTGACCATTTCGCCGGAAAGAAGCGTCGCAGAGGCTTGCTGGCTTATGAAAGAGAAAAACGTCGGATGCTTGATTGCGGAGAACCATGGCAAGCTTTGCGGCATAATCACGGACAGGGATATCGCTTTGAAAGTTACCGGCGAGGAGAAAGACCCGCTGACAACGATGGTGCAAGAGATAATGACAAGTGATCCCGTACGAATCTCCGTTGACAAAGACCTGCCGGAATTAGTGTCGCTCATGCATTCCCGCCATGTACGTCGTGTGCCAATCGTCGACCAGACGGGGCTTACGCTCGGGATTGTCACTCTCGACGATCTGATCGCGCTATTTGGCTACGAGATGTCGGCGCTCGGCAAGGCGGTGTCGGAGGGATTTCGCCCCGCAACGGCGTAACTCGGGCGCCTGTTAGTTTTTCATGCTGGAACGAGAAAGGAGAACGTCGATGGCCGATGTAGCACACTATATAATCGATGAGCACAGAAACCTGCTGCCCCATATCGAGGAACTGCGGATCGTCGCGGATTCTGTTGGCGATTTTTCGCCGAGCCTGCTCCTCCGGGGCATCGACAAGCTTCATGACTTCCTCATGAGTCAACTGATTCCCCATGCGCAGGCAGAGGAAGAAACGTTTTATCCGGCGGTGGCAAAGATCTTGGGCACGCCTCAGGCGATCGCAACCATGAGCCGAGATCACGCTGAAGTGAGCGATCTCACTGGACAGTTGCGCGCGTTGCGATCGCAGATCTCCCACTCCGGTTTCGACGAGGACAAGGCGAAGGAGCTGCGCCGGATCCTCTACGGCCTCCATACCCTGTTGAAGGCTCACTTCGCCAAGGAGGAGGAAGTCTATCTGCCGATGCTTGACACTGGCCTAGACGAAATCGAAGCGCACGATCTGTTTCACAAAATGGCTGAGATCTCCCATGGGGAGACGAGTCACCTTCATCACTGAGGCCAACAACGGCAGGAGAAATTAACCCCGTGCTGCAGCCGTTGCGGCACGGCGCGACGACGACAGGGAGGGCAAGAAGATGAATCGAGCCGCAATCAAAGACCAGAGCTATCGTGAACTGGTCGAGCTACCCGCCGATGGCGTGAAACTGGAAGGCATGTTGGTGGTGCCCGAGCGCGCCAATGGGATCGTCCTGTTCGCCCATGGCAGCGGCAGCAGCAGACATAGTTCGCGCAATAACTTTGTCGCGCAAAATCTTAACGACGTCGGCTACGCCACCTTGCTCATGGATCTGCTCACCAAACAGGAAGATGTGAGCTATGAAAATCGCTTCGACATCGATCTGCTCACTTGGCGCCTAGAGCGCGCCACCCAATGGATCATGGAAGAGCCCCATTGCTCATCTCTGGCAATCGGCTTCTTCGGCGCCAGCACCGGCGCGGCAGCGGCGTTAAACGCCGCGGCGACGCTCGGTTCCGCCATCGGCGCAGTGGTGTCGCGCGGCGGCCGACCGGACCTGGCGATGGACGCATTGGTCCATGTGCAATCGCCGACGCTGCTAATCGTCGGCAGCCTCGATGATGTGGTCATAGAACTCAATAGGCGGGCTTATGAAGAACTCCAAGCTAAAAAACATTTGGCGATCGTTAAAGGCGCAACCCATCTGTTTGAGGAGCCGGGAACCTTGCAAGAAGTGGCGCGTCTGGCTGCGGCCTGGTTCAAGCGCCACCTCGGAAACTAGGCGGGGA
>JAERMN010000051.1 GCA_016844625.1 Deltaproteobacteria bacterium | reverse complement strand
GGGATCGGCGTCTGGCGTGTCATGCGCGCCTGAGTTGGCCGTTCGGCGCCGAAGCTGTCGTGGACGCCGAGCGGGCGCCACTCATCCGACGGTTCGATAATCGCCATCGGTCCCATGAACAGGTCGGTGGATTGCCCAGCCTCACGACGCTTGGCAACGGCGCGGGAAAGCAGTTCGAAAGCTTCACGGTACTCAGGATCGATATTGTCGCGGTAGGTGCGATCGACATCGAGATACTCGCGAAAATGCGAGTCAGCGTCGATGACCGTAAAACCTTGATAGCTCATTTGCACTCTCCATACCCATTAATCTCGATTGCCGCGCAGGGATTTGTGCTGGTCTCGGACACGCCTCATGATCACGATCTTAGGAGTTGTTAAAAATTAAAATTTCCAATTTTGACTCTGTCATTCTGAACGCAGCTTAGCGGAGTGAAGAATCTCGACCGAGATCCTTCGCGCTGCTCAGGATGACGGACACTCGCGTGACAATACACAATACATTGGTTAACTTTATTATTTCTCAATCCCTTAGCGCCGCGCTGAAATTCGCTGAGGGATTCGTTCATTCGCTGGCTTAGCGACGCAGTTGCGTGTAAAAACCTTCGTTCTCGATCTCGCGCAGCAGCGTCGTGTCGACGATCTCTGTCGCTTTCTTCGCTTTAAGACCAGGATTCGCAGTAGTCAAAAACTCTATATCCGATTGGACCGATTCGAGCTGCGGATAGGGTTTGAGCGGAACGTTGCCGGCGATGAAATAACTTTTGTGCATCGCTTCCAACAGTTTGGAATTGTCGATCTTCAGATATTTGCGATAGATCCGGTCGGAAATTTCTCTATTCTGAATTCCCGTCCAAACCGCTTCGATATAGGCGCGCAGAAACGCTTTGACTTTTTGCGGCTGGTTCTTCAGGAACTGCTGGGTCGTCAACATGTCCGTACCGCTGACGTGTACGCCCATTTCTTTTAAATCGGCGAGGACGTTTAGTTTCTGGCCGCTGAGCTCGACCTGGAAGACGTTTTCAATGGTCGCCAAGGTAGCGTCGATGCGTCCTTGAAAAATCAGCAGGATGCGTTTGTGCGACTCGCTTAAGCCGGTCGGTAAAACGGTTACATCCTTTCCTGGGGTCAAGCCCATTTTGGGCAAGAGCTTGCGAATAGCGAAGTCAGCGCCGGAGGCGAGTTGACTGCTGCCGACAACCTTTCCTTTGAGCTGTGCCGCGGAATTTACCGTCGGGTGGGCGACTAGTTTGTAGGGCGGCGAGCCGCCGGTGGCGATGATCGACAGCGGCGCGTCGCGCAGGGCGGCAGCGACGGCAGCCGACGATGTCGTCATCGCCATGTCGACGTCACCGGCGATCAGCGCATTGATCGAAGTCGTGCCGGCGGTGATTTGCACCAGGCGCGCGTCGAGGCCATGTTTTTCAAAAAGTTTAAGCTCCTTAGCGATCCACAGCGGGCCACGGCCGCCGGTGATGCCGGCGTAAGAAATCACCATGCGCTCGAGCTTGTCTTGTTGAGCGAAGCTTAATCGCAAAGCGCTGAATAGCGGTAACCATGCCGCTACGCAGAGCAAGAGAATTGTTTTTCGCATCCTGATCATTGCTCATCCGTTGTCAGTTGTAACAGACCGACGATTTGTTCACCTGATTGCCTATTACCGCGAACCAGCGTCTTGGAGCAAGCGAAAAATATCGCCGGCGCGATCAGCTGGGATCGGTAGTCTCCATAACCATTTTCTGGTATTCACTGGCTAACCGATAGTATCATTCAAATCGGCTCTTGCCGGGTGCGCTTATCGACGAAATCATTTGTTGTTGACCACGCTGCTTGCAGCGTGGAACCATCAAATGGGGCTTCCAAAGGGGGCGAGCATCCCCCTTTGCGATATTATAATCAGCGCCGGGGGCACGACCCCGGCCGCGAAGTGGCTTCCTTTACTAGGAGTAGATTCCATGAAAACTGTTAGACACTTGTTCGTAGTCGCGTTGGGTGTAGCGTTTCTGACTGGCGCGGCGGCCAAACCGCCGCGGCCGCTGGTGATCGCGGTGAGCACGGAACCTTCGACTTTGGACGGCCAAGCGGTGATCGACCGCAATTCCCGAGTCGCCAGCGGCAATATTTTTGAAAGCTTGTTGGACCGCGGCGCCAATGGCCAAGTGATTCCCTGGCTGGCGGAGAGTTACAAAGCGGTCAACGATACGACGTGGCGCTTTAATCTAAAAAAGAACGTCAAGTTTCATAACGGCGAGCCGTTCAACGCCGAAGCTGCGGTGTTCAGCGTGAACCGAATCACTGACAAAGCGTATAAGACCCAGCGTGCTTCGTACATTGAAAATATCAAAGGCGCTCAAGCGGTCGACGAATTCACCCTCGACGTGATGACCGACGGTGCCAATGCCGTGTTGCCGGTGCAGATGACGCAATTGGTCATGGTGCCACCGAAAGCGGCCAAGGAAAAAAACTTTGGCGTGGCGCCGATCGGCACCGGGCCGTATAAATTTGTCCGCTGGGACCGCGGCCGCGAGGTCTTACTCACTGTCAACGAAAACTATTGGCGCGAGAAGCCGACGATCAAGGAGTTCGCCGTGCGCGTGATCCCTGATCCGCAAACTCAGATCTCGGCGTTACAGGCCGGTGAGATCGATCTCGTGCTCGATTTACTGCCGGAGCAAGCCAAGCTGGCGCCAAGATTTATTTCCATGCCGGCCACCGAGTTTAGTTACATCCAATTCAACGCCCACAAAAAAGAGCTGGCCGACCCGCGCGTGCGCATCGCGCTCAATCTCGCGATCGATAAAGCGACGCTGGCCAAGACGATGTACCAGGGTCACGGCCGGCCGATGGATGCGCAGCATTTAGCCAAAGGTATGTTGGGCTACAATGCCCAACTCAAGCCCTATCCCTATGATCCCAAGCGGGCGCGCCAGCTGCTTAAAGAGGCTGGTTATCCGGACGGTTTCGAGATCGTGCTGCACGCGCCGATCGGCAGGTATTTAAAGGGCGAAGAGACTTCCGAGTTCGTCGCGGCGCAACTTAAGGAGGTCGGTATCAAGGCCAAGATTCAGCTCCATGAATGGAACGCCTATCGCAAGCTCGGCCGCATCCCCGGCAAGGAAACCAACGCCTTCGATCTCAAATATGGCTGGAATTCAAACGAATGGTTCGACGCCTCGCGCATCGTCTCGCATATCACTTGCGACGGCACGTCGAGTAAACTGTGCGACAAAAAAATCGACGAGCTGATGGACAAAGCGATTCAGACCTTGGATCAAAAAGCGCGCGATAAACTTTATCAAGAAGTTTGGGCGATGTTGAACAAAAATCCCCATGCGATCTATTTGCTGCAGCAGAACTTGATCTACGGCTTGTCCAAGCGGCTCGATTGGCAGCCGAGACTCGATGATGAGGTGCGCGTCGCCGCCATGCGCGCCAGCGAATAATTGCCGGGTCAATTTTTTGAATCAACCTTCGCTCCCTGCTTTTCTGCTCGCGCGGTTGCGCGATGGACTGCTCGTCCTCTTTCTGGTCACGCTGGTGATTTTCGTGCTCGGCCACATGATCGGCGATCCCGCGGCGCTGATGGCGCCGGTGGATGCCAGTGAGCCAGAGATTGCCCGCTTGCGACAACAGCTCGGCTTGGACCGCCCGTTTGCCGAACAATTCGTCACTTACTTCGGTTCACTGATACGCGGTGATTTCGGCCAGTCGTTGTGGCAGGACCGGCCGGCGTTAACTGTCGTGCTCGAAGCTTTGCCGGCGACAGTGTTGTTGACCTTGGTCGGACTGGTGTTCGCGGCATTGGGCGGTTCCCTGCTCGGCGTTCTCGCCGGCGCGCGGCCCGAGTCGGCGCTCGACCGCAGTGTGAACTTATTGTCGATCACGGCGTTGTCGGTGCCTAATTTTTGGTTGGGGCTGCTATTGATTGTTATTTTCGCGGTTAAGCTCGGCGCCTTGCCGACGTCCGGTTTCACGTCGTGGCAAAGTCTCATTCTCCCCGCCGGCGCGCTGGCGATCATTCATGGCGCACGGGTTTTTCAGCTAGTGCGCTCGGCGACGTTTGAAGAGATGACCAAGCCCTACGCGATGGTGGCGCGCAGCAAAGGGTTGCCCGAACGGCTAATTCTTTGGAAACATATTCTGCGCAACACCGCGGTCACCATGCTGACGACCATCGGTTGGGAATATGTGCGCATGATGGGCGGCGCGGCGTTCGCCATCGAAGTCGTGTTCGCCTGGCCGGGCATCGGCCAGCTGATGATTAACGCGGCGTCGCGCCAAGATTTTCCCGTGCTGCAAGCCGCGGTCATCATCGCCGGCGCTTTCGTCATCGTCACCAACGGCATCGTCGATCTGCTCTACCGCTATCTCGACACTCGTATTCGCGCGGCGTGAAGGGAAAAGGCGATGAAGAAATGGAGTGATGGAGTCATGGAGTATTGGGGTTTGAATGCATTATTCCAACACTCCATCACTCCATCACTCCGGAATTTTCTGAGCTGGGGTTTACTTATTTGGCTCGGCTATTTGCTGGCGATTGCTTTTTTCGCCCTGACCGGCGGCGACCTGGCGCCCTACGATCCGACGGCGCAGCAGGTGCTGGCGCGCTTGTTGCCGCCGTTCTCGACATCGAGCCGGGGTTTCCATTGGCTCGGCACCGATCAGTTGGGCCGCGATCTCTTGTCGAACATGATCGCTGGGGCGCGCTTGACTTTGTTTATCGGCCTCATCAGCAACGCCATCGGCATGACGATCGGCGTCGCCTTGGGCATGGTCGCCGGTTACTACGGCGGCGCGATGGATCGCTTTGTCATGCGACTCAGCGAAGCGCAGACCGCCATGCCGATGTTTCTGGTGGCGATTTTCTTCTTAACCGTGTTGGGACCGACGGTGCTCAACGTGGTGATTATTTTACCCACGCTTGTCTGGCCGGCGTTTGCCCGCTTGGTCCGCGCCGAAACTCTGCGGCTACGCAGTTGTCTCTTCGTCGAAGCGGCGGTGGCGACGGGCGCCACCGATTGGACAGTGCTCTGGTCGAATATTCTTCCCAACATGGCGCCGCGCATCGCTGTGCTAGCGGTGATTGAGTTGGGCCACGTCATGCTCGCGGAGGCAGGACTTAGTTTTCTCGGCGTCGGTGTGCAGCCGCCGGCGACGACTTGGGGACTCTTGATCGCGCGCGGCCGCGCTTATCTCGCCGTCGCTTGGTGGCTGGCGATCATGCCGGGCATTATGCTCGGCTTGACCGTGTTAGCGTTAAATATGTTGTCGCGCCGTTTCGCGGCGACCAGCGGCAGCGCGGCGTGAGCCTAGCGCGGCAGAACCGCAACCGAAGAAGCGAAGCATGTATTCGCCACGAAGGACATGGTTCGACTGTGCTCACCACGGGCTACGAGCACGAAGTTCGGAGTATGACTCATCCGAAACCTTCGTGTCCTTCGTGATCTTCGTGGTGAGATAGGTTCTTAACGATTTACCGATACGGCGTCTGCATTTCAGAAAAATTGCGCAAGCAGCGAACCGTTTCTAAGGATAGTCGTACGAACACTTTTTTGCTTGAAGTAAAAAATCTGTCGACACAGTTCAACACCGTGAACGGCGTCCTGCGCGCCGTCGACGGCGTCTCATTTGCGATCCACGATCGCGCGGCCATTGGAGTCGTCGGCGAAAGCGGCAGCGGCAAGAGCGTCACCGCGCTTAGCATTCTCCGTTTGTTCGGACCGCTTGATAAAGTCGTCACCAGCGGTGAGATCCTGTTTGACGGCGTCGATCTGCTCAAACTTTCCGAGGCCGAACTGCGCCATGTCCGCGGCCGTCAGATCGCCATGGTGTTTCAGGATCCGTTGACATCGCTCAATCCAGTCATGCCCGTCGGCGAGCAGATCGCCGAGACGCTGCGATTTCATCGCGGCTTTAAGAAGCCGGCTGCGAGAGGGCGCACTCAGGAATTGATGGAGCTGGTCGGGATCGGCGAGCCGGCGCGCCGTTACGACGATCTGCCGGAGCAGTTTAGCGGCGGCATGCGCCAACGCATCATGATCGCCATTGCGATCGCTTGTGAACCGAAACTGTTGATCGCCGATGAGCCGACCACAGCGCTCGACGTTACCGTTCAATCGCAGGTCTTGATGCTGCTCAATCGATTGCGTGACGAGTTGGGCATGGCGTTGATTATGATCAGCCATGATCTCGGCGTGATCGCGGCGACCTGTGACTTCGCCCAGGTGATGTATGGCGGGCGGGTGGTGGAAAGAGGCCATATTCAAGAAATTCTTACCCGTCCCAATCATCCTTATACCGCCGCGCTGTTGCGTTTGGTGCCGCGCATCCATGGACCCGTTGAACGTAGGCTCGCACCGATTCCGGGACAACCCGCGCCGGTCTTTGGGGTTGCGCGCGGCTGCCGCTTCAGCGCGCGCTGCGAGTTCGCCGACGCGCGCTGTCACACCGACGATCCGCCGGTGCACGATTTTGGCAACCATCACGTGAGCGCCTGTTGGCTGGCGGAAGAGCGGTTCGCGGCGACGCTGGCGCAAGAGTGAAGAGTTTTTTCACCACGAAGTTCACGAAGGACACGAAGGTAGGAAAAGGGAATTTAACCACAAAGGGCACATAGGTCACAAAGTAGAAGAATCGTTTTTGGAGTATTAGCCGCAAAGAACGCAAATCCCGCTTTAGTCTTATCTGGCGCGTCGCGCGCCCTATGAGATCTTTGTGCCCGCTGTGGTTAATTCTCTTGGGCTCTTCCTTCGTGCCCTTCGTGTCCTTCGTGGCGAGAAATTCGGTTGCAACCATGAGTGAAGCAATTCCATTTAGTAATAATGCCAAAGGTGAGCCGCTGCTTTCGGTGGAAAATTTGGAAGTGCGGTTTTCGCTCGGGCCCAATCGCGTGTTGACGGCGGTGGACAAGGTTTCGTTTGAACTTTATCCCGGCGAGACGCTTGGTCTGGTCGGTGAAAGCGGCTGCGGCAAGTCGAGCTTGGGGCGGGCCATTCTGCAACTCATTCGCCCAGTGTCCGGCAAGGTCGGCTTTCTCGGCCAAGACCTGACCCAACTAACAGGTTCCGCGCTCCGCTCAATGCGCCGGCAGATGCAGATCGTCTTTCAAGATCCGCGCGGTTCGCTCAATCCGCGATGGAGCGTCGGACGGATCGTCGAAGAGCCGCTGCGCGTGCATCAATTGGCTGGACGCGACGAGCGCAAACGCAGGGCGCTGGAAATGCTCGGGCAGGTTGGGCTGGCGCCGTCCTATTTCAATCAGCGGCCGGCCCAGCTGAGCGGCGGACAGCAGCAGCGCGTCGGTATCGCGCGGGCGCTGGTGACGCGGCCGAAACTAGTCGTCTGCGATGAGCCGGTTTCATCTCTCGACGTTTCGATTCAAGCGCAGATCTTAAATCTCTTGCAGGAATTGAAGGAAGAGCTGGGCGTCGCTTATCTCTTCGTTGCGCACAACTTGGGCGTGGTGCGCTCGCTCAGCGATCGAGTGGCGGTCATGTATCTCGGCCAGTTCGTCGAGACCGCGCCGGCGGCCGCGCTTTTCGATCGTCCGCTTCATCCTTACACCAAAGGCCTGATCGCTTCGGTGCTTCGTCCCGACCATACGGCGCGCGCGCAGCTCAACGCGGCGGCGAGCTTTGCCGCGGGCGAAGTACCGGGGCTTCTTAACGCGCCGTCCGGTTGCCGCTATCACACCCGCTGCCCCTACGCGCAGCAGCGTTGCCGCGAGGAACCTCCGGTTTTGGAAAAGGTCGATAAGGAACATTCCGTCGCCTGTCACTTCTGGCGCAAGATTCTCGACTCGAAGTAGCGCTTCTTGTTCATCGCGGCGTCATTGCGCCCGCACGAGAAACGGTTGACCTATATCTGTTTGTTTAGTATTTGCAGTCATCAGCTTGTAAACCGCGTTGATGGTTGTCAGCGCGCAAGCTGATAAGTGATTTTCTAGCGCGGGCTCAATACGGGGTTGTAAGAAGTCATGGAGCAAGTACTGAGAGTGGGTGTTGCCGGTGTGGGTGATGCCGGGAGCCAGGTGGTGCAGGCGGTTCCCGGTTTGGCGGGATTCGAGCTCACCGCGATTGCGGACACTCGCCAGGACGCCTTGCTCACGCACCAAGAAAAGTACGGCACTCAGAGTTTTACTAGCGTTGACGAGATGTGCGCCAGCGACGCGGTGGATGTAGTTTACGTTGCCACGCCCAATAAGTTTCACGTCGCTAACGCTCTGGCGGCCATCGCGAACGGAAAGCATGTCATCGTCGTTAAGCCGCTCGCGCTCACGCTCGCGGATTCGGATATTCTCATCGCTGCGGCCGCAAAGGCCGATGTCAAACTCGTCTACGGCCATTCGCGCATCTACGATCCGCCGGTCAAGAAAATGGCGGAGATCGTCCGCGCGGGCGAGCTCGGACGAGTGATTCAAATCAACACCTGGATGTACGGCGGCTGGTTGCAGCGTAAACCGCGCCTCGCTTCGGAACTGAGCACGGACGCCGGCGGCGGTGTCGTCTTTCGTCAGGCGCCGCACCAGGCGGACATCATTCGCGCTATCGGCGGTGGCCTGGTGAAAACCGTGCGCGCGGTGACCGGCCGATGGGATGTTAACTTCAAGGAGACGGAAGGCAACTATACGGCGTTCATCGAAATGGCAGATGGCACGCCGGTTACCATGGTGATGAACGGCTATGGGTTTTTCAGCACGCGGGAGCTCACCCATGGCATGCGCGCAGCGGGTGGTCCGCCGACTGAGGAGCGCTTTACCACGGCGGCGGACGAAGCGACGAAGTATCAACCGGCGCCGCGGCGCGATTATTTTTTTGGTTCGCCGGAAGGCAAAGGCCAGCCTTTTTATGGCTTTACACTAGTGAGCTGTGAGAAAGGCGATCTCCGCCAGTCGCACAGCGGACTGTATGTCTATACTGCGGCGGGATGCGAGGAGATTCCTTGTTCTAGCTACCCCGGCAAAGGGAGACCTTCGGTAACCGGCGCGCTGCTGGCGCTGCGGGACGCGATCGCTGAACCGAAAAAGCGCTATCCGGATGGCCGATGGGCTAAAGCGACCCTAGAGGTTTGTCTGGCAATTCTCGAATCGGACCGGGAAGAACGCGACGTGCGACTTAGTCAGCAAACGCGCGGCCCTTGGTGAAACGAAACGACTACCTTACTCGAGCACTGGAGACTAGCGCTATGCTAAGAATCGACAACCTGAGAAAGAGCTTCGTGCTTGACAAGGGCGAAGTTCGTGCGGTGCAAAACGTCAGCATCGACATCGCCGAGGGACAGTTCTTCACCTTGCTCGGTCCGAGCGGCTCGGGCAAGAGCACGACGTTGCGCTGCATCGCTGGCTTGGAGCAGCCCGAAGACGGTGAAATCCACATTGGTGGAGAATGCGTCTACTCGGCGCAACGACAAATTTTGATACCGCCGGAACAGCGGCCCATTGGTATGGTTTTTCAATCCTACGCCATCTGGCCGCACATGGACGTGTTTCACAACGTGGCGTTTCCTTTGCTCTACGGCGCCAGAGGAAAAAAAATTTCGAAATCTGACGTCGAAAAGGGCGTCAACGAAGCTCTCGACCAGGTGCAAATGGGAGGTTATGCCAGCCGGCCGGCGACGCAATTGAGCGGCGGCCAACAGCAACGGGTCGCCTTGGCGCGCGCGCTGGTGCGCAAACCCAAACTGCTCTTGCTCGACGAGCCGCTGAGCAATTTAGATGCGAAACTGCGGGAAGAGATGCGCGTTGAGTTAAAGGAAGTCGCGCGCAGGGTCGGCATCACGACTTTCTTTGTCACCCACGACCAGACCGAGGCTTTGGCATTGTCGGACAGCGTCGGCGTGATCATGAATGGCGAATTGGTCGAGGTGGGCACGCCCTATCAAATGTATGTGCGTCCGAAGCACAAGTTGGTCGCCGAGTTTCTCGGTACTGCCAACACGCTTCAAGGACGAGTGACAATAATCGGTGACAAGGGCTCGGTGGATACCGAGCTTGGGCCGATCTTGGTGGATCTCAGCAAAAGCGAGGTGAACGTCAACGATTCGGTCTTTGTCGTGATTCGCCCCGAGGCATTGATGTGCTCCCACGAGCGCAGCAAGTTTGTCGATAATTGTTTTGAGGGAACGATTAAGCGCTCACTATTCCTGGGCAGCTTTATCGACGGCGAAGTGCTGATCAAAGACAAAACCTTCCGCGCCCTGCTTAGCCCCCATGAACTGTTTCAGCCCGGTGAACGGGTCTACGTTCACGTGCCGCCCGATCACTGTCAGGTGACGCGCTGAGCAGATTCGGATTCGAAGAATTAACCGCAAAGAACGCAAGGAAAGAATTCACCACGAAGATCACGAAGGACAAGAAAGTCTCGGACATTCAAATTCCGAATTTCGTGCTCGTAACCTGTGGTGAGCGTAGTCGAACCATGTCCTTCGTGGTGGAAAAAGAAATGGGACACAATCAGTTGTTGCTAACCATGTAGTTAACCGCGGTGCACAAAAGTTATGCTGTTGGCGCTGCCATATCCGACGATGAATTTTCTGCCGTTCTATGCGGCTGAGGATCTTGGTTACTTTTCCCGTGCCGGGGTGAATGTTCATTGTCTCCATGTGCGGGAAACCAAACAGCGCAAAGTGCAGTTCTGCGTCGAGGGCGATTTGCATTTCTACACTTCGGTCTCTACCACCACGGAGGCGCGCTTGCGCGAATGGGGCGATGTGAAGGCCCTGTGCAGCAACCAGACGACGCTCCACTTCTGTTCGGCGCGACCAGAAATTACCGGGTTGAAAGATCTTAAAGGCAAGCGGGTCATGGTCGGCGGCGGCGCGTCGAACAATCAGATTACTTATTTGGCGAAAAAGCTTGGCTGGGAGATCGGCCGGGACGTTACGATTGTGCACGGCGATCAGCATGACCGGATTCGCGCGTTTAACGATTCCGATATCGCCGCGGTGATTGCGCGCGAAGAGTACGCCTTTTGGGCGCTCCAAGCGGGCTGGCGATTGATTCCCTACCCCGAGAATTACATGCGTTGGCATGGCGGCGGGCTGGCGACTTCCGCCCGGCTGATTCGCGAACAGCCGGAAACGGTTTATGGCGCAGTGAAAGCGGTGCTTGAGGCGACGGATTTTCTAAATCATCATCGGCAAGAAGCGATTGATCTCGCGCGCAAGCGCATCAGTCATCTCAGCCGCGAGGATGCCGAAGGCAACTACGAAATCCACACCCGCAATGGCGGCTACACCTGTGGGATTAGCGCAGAAGGCATTCGCTACCAGAGCGAAGTGTTGGCATTGGCCAAAGGAGTGACTAAGCAAGTGTCGTTGAGCGAGGTCGCCGATCTGAGTTTCTTGGAAAAGGCGAAGGCGGAGTGCGGCATTGAGGTAAAGTGAAGGACCGTCATGCTGGCGAAAGCCGGCATTCAGGGAAGGGCGGTTTGACGTTGGAACAAAACCTGGATTCCGGCCTCCGCCGGAATGACGGAAAGGGGAGACAACTCCGAGTTGGCAGTTTCACCCCCTCGTCAGATTAGTACCGAGAGGGGAGAAGCAGCGGGAGTAACGAGCGATGGCGAAAAGCGAACATGAGTGGGGCTCCGAGCAGTACGATCAAGAATGGGTTAACAAGGATAGCCGGCGCGCGGCGGAGCGCGACGCGCAATTCAACGCAGCGCTCAGTTGGCTGTCGGTGTTTGTTAGCGGGCAGTCTCGGCTAATGGATTTGGGCTGCGGCCCTGGGACGTTGGCGGAGAAGCTGCTCACGGCGTTTCCCGAGATGCATGTGATCTGCTCGGATGGTTCTGACGAGATGCTCAAGCTGGCGCGCCAACGTCTCGACTCCTATGGTAATCGAGTTTCTTATGCGCAAGCTGATTTTGGTGCTGACAACTGGACCGCGAGTTTGCCGCGGCAATTGGACGGGGTGGTGAGCGCCCGGGCGATCCACAATTTGCGCAAGCTCAAGCTTATCGGTCCGGTGTACGGTCAAATTCATGAATTGCTCCGGCCGGGCGGCGTGTTTATGAATATTGAGCGGGTCAACTTCGCGACGCCAACTTTGCGCCGTCACTTCCGCGAGCTGCAAATCAAGACGCGCGGCCATGCCGCGAAGATGGACGGCGCCGCACCGAGTCTGGCGCAGCAGTTGAGCCTGCTCAAGCGCGCCGGTTTTCGCGACATCGATTGCTTTTGGCGCGAGACCAATACCGCGATTGTTGGCGGGTTTAAGCGTGAGTGAGAGATTGGGCGGGAGAGAATTGGCCGCAAAGAACGCAAAGGTACGCAAAAAAGATTTGGATCTGTAGGGGCATATGGCATAGGCCCTCTTTGCGCGGCGAAGTAACGGAAGTGTTCATCACGACGGACACGAAGGTTTCGGAAGGTCAATATTCCGAACTTCGTGCTCTTCGTGTCCTTCGTGGTGAAATGAATTGTACGGATCTTCAAAGGAGAAGAAATCTTATGATGCGGCTAAGAAGCCTGGCGGCTATTGGTTTATTTACATTGTTGCTGCATGGAACGAGTTTCGCCGCGGCGGTTAGTGGCGGCGGCGATGAGTGGGAGCGGACGGTGAAGGCGGCGGAGCAAGAAGGGCAGGTGACCGTCTATAAGTTGGGTATCGACGCCGATTTTAACGCTTTCCAGAAAAGATATCCCAAGATCAAACTTAACTTGGTTGCCGGCAGCGGGTCGCAAAACTTGCAGCGCATCATGGCCGAGCGGCGCGCGCAAAAATATCTTGTCGACGTGGTGCGTTTGGGCGGCGGCACGGCGATGACGCTATTGACTGCGAAAGCGCTCGATCCGATCACCCCGGCGCTGATCATGCCGGAGGTGAAAGATACCTCGAAATGGTTCGAGGGCAAGCATCAGTACAATGACGGCGAGAGCCGCTACATTTTCGTTTACGCCGCCTTTCCGTTGCGCATGGTCGCGTACAATTCCAAGCTCGTCGATCCCAAGAGCCTGACGTCTTTTTGGGACTTGCTCGATCCGAAATGGAAAGGAAAGGTCAGCGCCAAGGACCCCAACGATCCTGGCGGCGGCAGTCCGCTGCTATTTCTCCACTACAATTCCCAACTCGGTCCGGAGTACTTAAAAAAACTAATCACCGTCGGCGGGCTTACTTTGGTGCGCGATGAGCGCCAGCAAACCGATTGGATTGCATCGGGGAAAGTTCCCATCGCGATCACGGCCAAGGCCACCGAAGTGGACGAAGCCAAGAAGCAGGGATTGCCCGTAGACGTAATGGACCCCCATGCGATGTCGAAAGAGGGCGTG
>JAERMN010000397.1 GCA_016844625.1 Deltaproteobacteria bacterium | reverse complement strand
TAGTCTGTCGATCGACCCAAACCCGCACTCAAGTAACTAGCCGCAAATTAGAGTGTGTGTCAACTTACTTTTTCGCAGAACGCTGAGTGATAATGCGTCACGATTGACAGGAGCAATCGCTTCTGACAAATCGCATAGGTTTTTTCCAAGCGGGAGATTGTGTGAAAACTCGACCGGAGCTTTTCGACGAAGCACAGGGCAAACGGAAACAGGTTTGAAATGATGATTCTGCTGAAAAACCCTCCGTTCATCCTTCGAGAACCTCAGGACGAGCGGGGAGGGTATTGATAACGTTAAAATTTTCCGTTCATGCTGATTCCTCGACGGGCTCGGAACTGAAGGCCGTCGAGGAAGCCTGCCGTGAGGCTTCTCGAACGGTCGAAGCATTCCTAGGGATTTTTCAGTAGAATCAAATGATAGAGAGATTTCCCTTCTGCTGAGCCTGCCGAAGCATGAGCCTGCCGAAGCACGAAGCCGGCTGCTAGATTGCCAGAGCACCATCTTTCAGCGGCGCCGAGATTGGGAGGCTGTGTGATTCGCTTCCGCCGCTTTGCTCGTCAATCCATTTTTTACATAGTTTGAGCGCGTGTTCTTCCGCTTTTCTCTTCGTCGCAAAGGTCAATTCGGCGCACTCCAATCTCTTAATCTCCGTCACTTGATCTTCGCGGTCAAATATTAATCCCCGGCAATGCCATTCTTTGCCGCCTCGAGGAATGGCGATCCCGTAAATGGGATGACTTCTGTGTTGATGCATACAATCACCTTACCACACCACCGTGTCATGTCGAATGCTCTCGCCCGGCGTCGTTGAAAGCGAGCGCCGTGTCAGCAACGCCAAACTGCACCATCTATGGCGCTGAGAGATGTCGGCCGCACAAACGAACAACTGTTTTTTACCGCCGCTTATAAACGCACCAGCGCGCGAGTTTGATAATACCAGTCAAAATAAAAATCATCGCCAGCAGATAAAACCTCCCCGCTAAGTTTACCGTTGTCGAACTACTCGGGAACTATAGGCCAACTCAGTAGAAACTGTCGGTCTACTATTGGACGATTTCGCAAGAATCGTCGGAGGTTGAGATCATTGGCTAAGCGAAGTCAGCCTTACGGAAGCAAGAATTTACAGACCTGGATAGCGAACCGCTTGGAGCTGGACGCCGGGCCCTTTCCTTCCGCGGTTTGTAGCGTGGGAAACGCTAGTATTTCGACAGAGCATCCAGCAATTTCTGCGCGCCCGCCGGCGGCTTTACTTTACCCTCAAGAATGTCGCTCGTGAAAACCGGCTTTTCGTAATACTCCTCGTTCGCTTCATAGCGGGTCGCTACCACGGTACCCTCCAATGAAACTCCGGCGAAAATTCCTTGGCTGCGGCTGTAACTATATATCGCTGCGTAGGGCGCTACGCTGGCCTCGGCGGAACGACCGACTGGACCGACCGCGACGCTTAGATTGGCACCGAGCGTGAAATTGCCGCCTTGCGTGAAAGCCTTGACCGCCTCTTGGGTGTTGAGAATAATCACATGCTCGGACACCTGCACTCCTGCCTGGAAACCGATCCCGACTCCTCCCGTACCGATCGCCGAGGGACCGCTCCAACCCGTTTCAGTGCGCGCAACGACGACTCCAGTCCCACCCCTGCCGCTCAGAACGAAGCCGACTTTGGTCATCGCGAAGATCGCCACGCCTTTCGCATCGCGCATGACCGCCGGCGGTATCGCCGTCTCTGGTATCTCCCCGAAGCGTTCGATGATAGATAATGCCCGGTCGACGTCGTCCTGCATGGCGGCATGCGCCGCGCCAACCGCAAATAATAGAACAAATATACTCACAGTAAACAAACCTAGTCTCGCTTTCATCCTGCACCCTCCCGCTAGTGACAAATTATAAAATCCGCAGTCCAAGAATCTTCAAAATCAGAGTAAACTATGGCAGGCGTTGCCACAAGAATGCGTCGCGATAAACATTTGATCCGATCATCTTCCGGGTGAAGCGCAAAGGGTCGCGTCGGCGAACACGATTTTCGCCTTGCATCCCGCCGTAGAACACTACGGAACCCGAGCCGCGAAACGAGGCGGTCTGGAAGGTATGGGAACAGGCCTTGCACTCACACAATATAGCAATGCAACACTCTACCTCAGGACTGAACCTATGACGTTTTTGCAAATTCATCCTGGTCCGTAGATCGACAAACTAAGGAGAAGTTGAAATCACAAACCCTTATCCGCTATTCTCTATTGCTAGAATCAAGAAAGATTCCACATTCTCCCTTCGGATGACAATCTATTGGGATGTCGTCCGAATCCTTCGATTAGGATTTTCCCGGCGCCAAGAGGGAGTGGACCAAGTCACGGAGGCCATTTGTGATATCTAAACAGCTGGTTTCAAAAAGCAAACTTTCGACACGCTGCTTCGCTTTCGTTGCGTTTTCGCTTGGGCTGTACGCGCTACTGGCGAAACATCAGTCGGCTCTCGCTCAGGACTTCTACAAGGACAAAACAATCCGCTTCATCGTTGGCCAGGCTGCTGGCGGTGGCTACGATACTTACACCCGCACCATCGCGCGCTACATCGGCAAATACATTCCCGGCGAGCCCACGACTGTGGTCGACAACATGACCGGCGCCGGCAGCCTTGTCGCAGCCAATTATCTCTACAACAATGCCAAGCCTGACGGTCTGACCATCGCTAACTGGAACAGCGCCCTGGTCTTCAACCAGGCGATGGGCGATGTCAATGTAACATTCGACGCGCGTAAGTTCGGTTGGCTAGGTGCGCCGAGCAAGAGCGTGCCGGTTTGTCTCATCATGGGATTCTCTGGACCGAAAACGCTAGACGAGATCATCAAATCGGGAAAGACGCTGCGCATGGGCGGCACCGGACCCGGTTCGCATAGCATCGACATGCCGCTGATGCTGAACAAAATGCTCGGCAGCAAATTCACCGTGGTCTCCGGCTACCAAGGAACGGCGCAGATCAGACTTGCGCTGCAGCGCCGCGAAGTCGACGGCCTGTGCACCAACTGGGACTCGGTGCTGGCAACACAAAAAGACCTGCTCGACAGCAAAGGTGATGAGCGCATGATCCCGTTTTTACTCCATGCGAAGGTCAGCGAGCCCGAAGGAAAAGGCATCGCACTGGTTACCGAAGCGATCAAGGACGAAGCTAACTTGCGCGCCTATCGCGTCTACATGGCGCAGATGGAGTACTCGCGCCCGCTCACCGTCGCGCCGGGAACGTCGAAGGAGCGTTTGGAAATACTACGCCGGGGGTTTAAGGCGACCTTGGCGGATGGCGACTATCTCGCCCAAGCCAACAAACTAAAACTTGACGTTAATTACGTTAGCGGCGAGGAAGCCGAGAAATGGGTTAGCGAAGTCCTCTCGATCTCGCCCAAGATGAAAGAAGAGCTGAAATATTTATCACCGGTGAAATAAGCTGAAGAGGAAATGAACTACCCCGCAGCGAGCTGCGGGGAATCGACCCACAGAGATTGAACTGAACTGCCCTGGGCTCTAAGTTGAGGAATTCCGATAACGTCGACTGGACGTCGACTCTTCTGTCTGTCATTCCGGCGCAGGCCAGGTGACGGACAGCGTCCGTCATACCGTTGAAAAACGGTATCCAGGTGGATGATGGGTCTGGATACCGGCTGGAGTTTATCCTGAGCCATGTCGAAGGGCCGGTATGACGGAGTATGACTTTGCCTGAAAGCGGGTGATTTCAACCATCCCTGTAAGGGATATTGAGGAGAACGAAAATGGCCAAGAACGGCTTCAAGGCGATGGATTCCGACATGCATGTGTTCGAGCCGGCGGATTTGTGGCAGCGCTACATCGACAAGAAATATCTCGACCGCGCGCCCAAAGGGCTTAATCGCTCGTTTCGCGACCTCGGCGTTGAAGTCGAAGGTAAGATCTTGCCCATCCCGCGCAATCCCGAAAACCCCGCGCTGGCGAAATATCGCCAGGACTTTTTCGAAGAAAAGTATGGCGAGGCCGGCAAGCGCAACTTCGACGGCGTTTCGCAGCTCCAAGCGATGGATAAGGAAGGGCTCGATATCGCGTTT
>JAERMN010000396.1 GCA_016844625.1 Deltaproteobacteria bacterium | reverse complement strand
TCGCGCAACGAAAAAGACGGTAAAAGCGGCCTGGCGCATTTTCTCGAACACTTTTTGTTCAAAGGCACGCCGACCACTGGACCGGAGGAATATTCGCGCATCATCGCCAAGAACGGCGGGCGCTCCAATGCGTTTACGTCCACCGACATGACGGTTTATTTCGCGACCATGAGCCGCGACAAGATTCATATCCAGCTCGAACTGGAAGCGGACCGAATGGCCAACGCTTCGTTAGGTGAAACTTACTTCGAGCCCGAGAAAAAAGTTATTCAAGAAGAACGGCGGTTGCGCACCGACGACAATCCGGCGGCGGCGCTCGGCGAAGTGGCAAGCGCGGTGGCCTATACGGTTCATCCCTACCGCCGGCCCGTGATCGGCTGGATGGAAGATATTCAAAATCTGACGCGCCAGGATCTGGTCGACTTCTATAAACTCTACTACGCGCCGAACAACGCTTTTATCGTCGTCACCGGCGATTTTTCCACGTCTGAATTGTTGCCGAAGATTAAAGCGGTATACGGTAAGATTTCGCGCGGCGCGGCAGCGCCGAAGGTGAACGTGAGCGAACCGGAGCAGCGCGGCGAGCGGCGCGTGACTCTCAAGAAGGAAGCCGAGCTGCCGTTCATTCTAATGTACTATCACGCGCCAAACTTAACGAGTCCGGATAGCTTTGCGTTGGACCTGCTTTCGGTGGTGCTCGCCGGCGGTCGCAGCGCGCGGCTGCATCACGAGTTGGTTTATAAAAAGCGCTTGGCCAGCGGCATCGACGCCGACTATAGCGCCGTATCGATCGATCCGACGGGATTCTCGATTAGCGCGCAGCTTCTACCGGGAAAGAACGCCGCCGATTTGGAGCGCGAGATCGATCGCGAACTGGAAAGAGTCAAGAATGATTTAGTCAGCGACAAAGAATTGCAAAAGGCCAAGAACCAAGTCGAAGCGGCTTTCGTATTCGCGCAAGACTCGATTTTCGGCCAAGCGATGAAGATCGGTTACTACGAAGCGGCCGGCGGCTGGCGCCAGATGGAAAGCTATTTGGACGGTATTCGCAAAGTCACGCGAGAAGACATTCGTCGGGTGGCGAAAAAATATCTCGAGCGCGACCGGCGCACTGTTGGCGTATTGATTCCAACCAAAGACAAAGCCCAATGAAGAAAATTCTTCTAAATATGGCGGCGGCGTTGGTGCTGGCGGTGTGCGCGCCGCGCGCTGAAGCGAGCATGGTGCCGAAACGTTCGGTGCTGAACAATGGCATGGTGTTGCTCACTTCGGAGCAGCGCGCGCTGCCGATGGTGGCGGTGGAATTATTAATTGACGCTGGCTCACGCCATGAAGCGGCGCACCAAGCGGGACTGGCAAATCTGACGTCGAAGTTACTTATTTACGGCACCAAGAAACGCAGCGCCTTACAGATCAGCGAAGCGTTGGATTTCATCGGCGCGAGTTTGGCGAGCGGCGCGAGCGAGAATGTGGCGAGCGTGAGTCTGACGATTCTCAAAAAAGACTTGGCCGTCGGTTTGGAGCTGTTGGCGGAGATTCTCACCTCATCGACGTTTCCGCGGGATGAAATTGACCGGCAAAAGCAGGCGATCATCGGCGCCATCAAAGCCCAGGAAGAAGATCCCGGCGCCGTGGCCAGCCGAGCCTTCGCCGCCGCGCTATTTCCGCAAAGTCCATACGGCCGGCCGGTGGAAGGGGCCGAAGCTTCGGTGAAAAGCTTGCAAGCGCAGAGCCTCAAAGATTTCTTCACGCGCTACTACCGGCCCAATCGTTCGATCCTGTCGGTGGTCGGCGATGTCTCGGAAACGGAAATTACCCAGGCGCTCAATCAGGCTTTGCGCGGCTGGACCCGAGGCGCAGAGAGCACAGCGCCATCGGCGCCAAGCAATATCGGCGCGGCGCAGACGCTGCGGATTAACAAAGATCTGACCCAGGCCAATATCATTCTCGGTCACAATGGCGTGGCGCGCGGCCACCCGGACTATTATGCGATTCAGGTGATGAACTATATTCTCGGCGGCGGCGGTTTTTCGTCGCGGGCGATGGACTCGATCCGTAACGAGCGCGGCCTGGCCTATTCGGTCTATAGCTTTTTTAGTCCGGAGAAGAGCCACGGATCGTTTCAATTCGTCATGCAGACGAAAAACGAGTCGGCTCAGGAAGCGATCCGTATCGCCCGAGATGAGATACGCAAGATTCGCGAGCAGCCGGTGAGCGAGCAGGAGCTGAACGACGCCAAAGAGTATTTGGCCGGTAGTTTTGCGCTACGCTTCGACACTAACCGCAAGGTCGCCGGTTTCTTGACTCAGGTGGAATATTTCGGCCTTGGTCTCGACTTTCCCAGTCGCTACACCGAGCTCGTCCGCAAAGTGAGCCGCGAAGATGTCCAACGAGTGGCCAAGCAATTCTTGCAGCCTGACAAGCTCATTACCGTCATCGTCGGCAATCACAAGAAAATCACGCCAAATTAATTCCCGCGAATATTTACGAATGCGAAATGGCATGGCAACAGCTTGTCAAGCTAAGCGCATAGCGCGCCGCCGTGACGCAGTTGGTAACTTCGGCTGGCTCTATCCTTCAGCGCAATTTAGCTGCTTAGCTTGACAGCGCCAATTACGCTGCGGCATAGTTGTTGCTGCGTGACTGCTATGACAACTTATATTTTTCTCCGATAAGCCAGAGCGCAGACCATGAAAAAAATACTCATCATCGAAGACCACTCGGATATGCGCGAGTTGCTCTGTTGGCAGATCGAGCTGATGGGGTTCATGCCGATCACCGCCAAACAAGGCAAGGAAGGTGTCGATAAGGCGCTCAGTGAAAAGCCCGAGCTGATCATTTTGGATATCATGATGCCTGAAATGGACGGCTGGGAGGTGGCGCGGCGGATTCGCGCAAATGACGAGATGAAAAATACGCCGATTCTCGCCGCCACTGCGCTTTTTCGCGATGCCGATTTAAGCGCCTGCACCGCGGCGGGTTGCAATGGCTACATCGTCAAGCCGTTTACTTTTCAAGAGCTGCAAGCAAAAGTACGCGAGCTGATTCCTTCCACGAGCACCACGTTTCCGCTTTAGGCCGCTACCTTTTTGGCGCCCAATCGAGTATCCATCGATTGTGGCTTTAGCAAATTCAGCGGCGCGTGAAGGCGCTGTCTTGATCGTCCAACGGTTACGGCGCGAAGGCTATGAAGCTTATCTCGCCGGCGGTTGCGTGCGCGATATGCTGCTCAATAAAGAGCCGCAAGATTATGACATCGCTACTGCGGCGCGGCCTGAAGATGTTCAGCGCATCTTTCCGCAAACCGTTCCGGTCGGCGCGCAGTTCGGCGTGATTCTCGTGCTCATCGACGGCGCGCCTTTCGAAGTCGCGAGCTTTCGTCACGATGGGCCGTATTTGGACGGCCGCCATCCAAGCCATGTGCGCTACGGCACTCTCGAAGAAGACGTCCGGCGCCGCGACTTTACCATCAACGGCATGATCTACGATCCGGTCTATGACCGTGTGATCGATTTGGTCGACGGCCGTACGGATCTCGATCGGCACACCATCCGCGCCATCGGCAACGCGCGCGAACGCTTCGAGGAAGACCGACTGCGCATGATTCGTGCCGTGCGCTTCGCCGCCAGCCTCAAATTTGACATCGAAGCGGCAACCTTCGAAGCGATTCGACAGTCGCCCGCCACCGTGACGCAAATTTCCTGGGAACGGATCGGCGATGAAGTGACTCGGATCTTGACCGAGGGCGGCGCGCGGCGCGGTTTTGAGTTGTTGGATGAGAGCGGCCTGCTCGAAGTGCTGTTGCCTGAAATCGTCGCCATGAAAAATACCCCGCAAAGTCCAGAATATCATCCGGAGGGCGATGTCTTTAAGCATACAATGTTGCTGCTCAGCCATTTAGAATCGCCGTCCGAAACGTTGGCCTACGGTTGTCTGTTGCACGATATCGCGAAGCCTGTTTGTATACGGCAAGAATCGCAGCGGATAACTTTTTATGGCCATACCGAGCAGGGTGCGGCGATGGCCGCGGACATTCTTAAACGGCTCAAGCGCGGACGAACCGTGTGGGA
>JAERMN010000050.1 GCA_016844625.1 Deltaproteobacteria bacterium | reverse complement strand
GTTGGCGGCGATCATGAACTCTTCAATAATTCGATGCGCGATGTTGCGTTCGCTGCGGATGATGTTTTCCGGCATGCCTTGGAGATCGAGAATGATTTCCGCTTCCGGTAGATCAAAATCGAGATTGCCCCGCGCTTTGCGGTTGTTGAAGACCAACAGCGCCAACTCTTCCATCAGCTTGAATTCAGCGACAAGACTTCGATAGCGCTCCAGACATTGCGCGTCCTTGTCGACCAAGATGCGCCGCACGTTAGTGTAGGTCATGCGCTCGTGGCTGCGGATGACCGAATTGAAGAAGCGGCTGTGGAGAACTTCGCCTTTGGCGTTAAACTCTATGGCAGCGGTTTTCGTCAAGCGGTCTTCGTTGGGATTCAAGCTGCAGATGCCGTTCGACAGCGCTTCAGGGAGCATGGGAATCGCCCGGTCGGGAAAGTAGACGCTGGTGGCGCGCGCGTAGGCTTCTTGATCCAACGCGGTTTCGCGGCGGACGTAGTAGGCGACGTCGGCGATGGAGACCAGGAGTTCGTAGCCGCGCTCGGTTCTACGCACGTAAACCGCATCGTCGAAGTCGCGCGCGTTTTCGCCGTCGATGGTGACGATGGGCAAGTCACGCAAGTCCTCGCGCGCGGCGATTTCTTGAGCGCTGATTTCATAGGAGGCGTTCGTCGCTTCGCGCTGCACTTCGGGCGGAAAGCTGGTGGGCAGAGCGAAGCGAAATATGATCGACTGCGCTTGTACTTCCGGGTCGTCGGGATCGCCCATGACATTGACGAGTGTCGCTTGCGGCAGCGACATGGCGGTGCCGAAGCGGCTGATCTCGGCGGCGATCACCTTGCCCTTTTCCAGTTTCGCCGTGGCATGGTGCAGCGGAATGGCCGCGATGCGCGCGTCCATCGGAACCAGATAGCCTTTGCCGTCAAATTCATCATACGTTCCGAGCAGACGCTTTTGCGCGCGTTCGATCACTTGCACCACATGAGCTTCGGTGCCGCCGCGTTGTTTGCGGTCGATCCGGACCATC
This sequence comes from Deltaproteobacteria bacterium, assembly GCA_016844625.1. GTDB lineage: Bacteria > Desulfobacterota > Binatia > UBA9968 > UBA9968 > DP-20. The sequence goes on along the minus strand of JAERMN010000050.1, from coordinate 11,919 downwards.
ACTTGATCGCCGTGCATGACGCGGCGCATCTCGCGGCGATTCAAGTAAACATCTTCGGCGTTTTTGTCTTCGGGAATCAGAAAACCGAAGCCGTCCGGGTGCGCTTGGACTCGGCCGCGCACTAGGTTTTGCCGGTCAGGCAGAGCGTAGTGATTTTTTTTCAGCCGCACCAGACGGCCGTCCCGGCAAAGCTCGCGCAAGGCGTCGATGACGGATTGAAGCGCATCGCGGCCGAAACCGCCGCGCCGTTGAATTTCCGGCGGCGTCAATCGCTCGCGCGGTTTTTTGGCGAAGATCTCAAGAATGTTCTGCTGAGCGCTTGATTTGATGTTGCGCGCCATACTGGAACGGCAGCATCTCCTGAAAAGCGGATCGAGGTGTGACCCTGTATCCTCGCTGACGCTCGGAATTTCAAATCGCAGATTTCAGATTTCATATTTGGAATTTGAGATTTGCCATTTGCAATCCCGAAGGGCACGCCTTCGTTCCGCATGGGTTGCACCTCGATCGCACTTTTACCGCGAATAATCCGGGCTAGGATTGCGGTTCGGTAGATTCTCCGGCGAACTCCGCCATGAACCAGTCGTCAGTCATGTCGGCGGGACGGGAGATTTCCGCGAACGGGATGTCTTGCTTGAGCGAGGCAAGAATGTTGCGCGCAATGTCGAGAAAATCGTGCATCGCGAGCAGGACGATGATGGCTTTCTTGCGTTCGACGGTGCGAATGACGCCGACTTCTTCGTAGGACTCGAAGATGAATTTTATGTAGGCGATATGCTCGGGTGGTATTTCTAAATAGATGTCGTGCAGTTCCATAGTCGTTACTTGCTAGCGATTGAGAAATCGATCGAGGGCGTCGGGGAGCCAGGTTTTGCCGTCGCGCGGTTCTGGGTCGGAGCGGGCTTCGGTTTCAGCGCCCTCGCTGCGCTCAGGGGAACTGCCGCGCAAGGCTTGGGCGAGGGCGCGGTTGTCGAGTCTGATTTTCACGTTGGGAATCGTGCCGTCGGCGCGAAACGTGATCGCCAGGCGGCCGCGCCGGTCGACCAGGTAGCGGAGCAGACGATAATCGCGCTGTACTTCTTGAGTTACTTTTGGCGAGAGCGCGATCAAGCCGTTCCATTTCGTACTTCGGTCGAAACCGATCCAGCCGGCGCCGGTGATGGTGTACTCAGGAGTGACGATGACAAGATTTTCAGTGCGAATACGCTCGGGCTCCATGGTGAAATCGGCCTTCAAGGAATCGAATGACGTGTCGGGTTGGCTCACTAATTTGGCAAAACCAGGCGGCAGGCGCGCGGTAGACTCGGTAGAAACGGTCGTGCCGCTGCCGCGCAGCAACAGTTGGCTGACTAAATTGAAATCCTTAATCGCTCCTGCTTGGACCGCAGCTTCGCCGGAGCCGCTGATCGTCTTCTCGGTATTGGCGCCGCCTTTCGAAAACGTGATGAGTCGAGCGCGGCCGTTGAGTTGTCCCGTGAGTTTGTTCTGCAAGGGTGGATACAGTTGAGCCGCTAGTGCGCGCAAATCCAAGCCATCGCTTTGCGCGGTCAACTCAACCCGTGCCGGGTTAGTACCGCCGCTGAGGTAGCCATCGGCGCGAAGGATGCCGCCTAAGGTGCGTAGAGATAGATTTTTGAAACTCAGGCCGGCCGCCGAAAAAGCGATGGCCGAGCGCAAGTCGCGAAAGTCGATCTCTTGCAGCTTCCCATCGCTAGCTGTGATCGTGCCATCGAGCACGAGCATGTCCCTTTGATACTGGATCGTGCCCTTAGCGCTGAGGTTATGCAGTTGAACTTTGGGCGCAGCGTCGAGCGCCGGCAGATCGGCGAGATTGAACTGGGCCGACCGGAGTCGGTAAGCGACGTTGGGTTCGAGCAGATTGGCCGCGACGGCGTCGAAAGCAAGTGTCGATGCACCCAGACGAAAGCTCATGTTCTCGAATCTCGCTTGTTGTCCGGCAAAGACAATCGTACCGGTGACCGCTTCTATCTTTTGTCCGCTCTGGCGATGATTGAACGCACCCTTGTTGAGCCTGAGTTGGCCGCGAACCCCCCAATCATCCGCGCCCGGAAGCGAACGTTTATCGACCGCGATATTCAAATCAACCTGACCGGCGATGCCGGCATAAGCGGCCGGCGAGAAGAGTTCGCTCCAACCGGCCACGGTGCCATGGTTACTGGCTAGTTTGAGATGGAGTTGGGCTTCCGCGTCGAGATCGGCGTTGCCGCTGAAAACGATTTTGTTCGCGCCGCTGACCAGCGTCGACTCATGAAATAAATATTTCTGTTTTTGCCGCGAGATTTGTGTGCGGATTTCCATCGGCTGATTCGCCGGCTTGTGCAACCAATCTTTGTAGCGCAGCTCGCTTTTGTCGGCGCGCACCAGAGCGCCGACGCGGAGTGTATTCCAGGTGCCTTCGAAGCGGCTGTAAATGCCGATCTTGCCGTCGGCGGCGACCGTCGCTGATGGCCTTTGCTGGAACATGCGCAAATTGAGCAGCCGAGCGACAGGTAGTGATTCCAGTGTCAGCTTGCCCTGAATCTTCGCGTCTTCCCATGTGCGCCGCTCGCTAAACTCGATTTGGCCAGTAACGATGGCGTTGTAGTCGGAGGAACCGAACAACGGCGCCTTGAGCGTCAGATTGTCGATGCGCGGGCGCGCCAAGGTGCCGGACACTTTGGCTTGCAGCGACATGGGCCCGGTGACGTCAAGCTCGCGGGGAATCTTGTCGCGCAGGGCGGCGATGGCACGGGCGACCACCGGCACATGCAGCGAGTCGAATTGAATCGACATATCGATGCCGCGCTGCGACCAAGAAATGTCCGGCGCTCCCGGATTGAACTGGCCGTCGATCCTTACGTCTTGTCCCGTTGCTTCGCTCAAGGCGGCGGTTAAACTGATTCGCGTCTTCACCGTCGGATCGAAACCGCTGATCTTTAACGAAAGATTTTTTAGCCGAAGCTCGGCGGGCACTTTGATCGAGCGGTCGAGATACTCGACCCGGCCGTCTTCGATGCGTAATTCACTGACAGCAAAGCTCACAGAGCTCTGTCTGGGCTCACCCGCAGCCGCTTTAGGAAGCTTTGCCAATCCCTGCCGTTTATTGATTAATTCGGTTAGGTTGAGCAGCTCGGTTTCGTCGCTGATGATTTGAAGCTCAGGTTCCTTGAGCGTCAGTGAATCGATGACGACACGGCGAAACAACAGCTCCCACAAGCTCACTCCGAGGATCAATTCTTTGGCGCGTACCGCCGGGGTTGCGGCGAAACGAGGATCGTCGGCGACACGGAATTCCTTGGCGGCAAAGCCGAGTGTGCCGAGAAGATTAACTTCCAGACTCACAAAGGTCACTTCTTTGCCGAGAAACTTTTGCAGTTCCTGTTGCACCCGCTCGAGCCGGCGGCCGGCAATCACGTTGAAATATTGCACTAGGCCGCCAAGCGCGATGGCGACCACGGCCAGAATTACTAACACAATGTTGCGCGGGCTTTTCATCGCACCTGGGAGGGCGCGCCAGAAGTGATTCTAGACAATGTTCCGATGATGTTTGGCTGGTAAAAACGAATGGCGGCCAAGATCAATTCCATGTTAAACGCGCCTCTTGAGGCGGGAACAATTAAATGGGGTTTCCAAAGGGGGCGAGCATCCCCTTTGCGATATTTCAATCAGCGGCGGGGTTAAACCCCCGCCCGCGAAGTGCTTCGTTTATTGATATCATGCAGATGAAGGTGTCGAGTTGACCACGGGATAAGTGCCGCGCGACGCCGAGCTTATTTCACTCTCTCGACGATCGTCGCGATGCCTTGACCGACGCCGATGCACATGGTCACCATGCCATAACGGCTGCCGCGCTTCTTCATTTCGTGCACCAAGGTCGTCATGATGCGCGCGCCGCTGCAACCAAGCGGATGGCCAAGCGCGATGGCACCGCCGTTGACGTTGAGTTTATTCAAGTCGATACCAAGCTCGCGGGCGCAAGCGAGCACTTGGGACGCGAACGCTTCGTTCAACTCCACTAAATCAATTTGCTCGATGGTCAGCCCGGCGCGCTTCATGGCTTTCTCTGCCGCTGGGATCGGCCCGATGCCCATGTAGTTGGGATGGACGCCGGCGGTGGCCGAGGCGACGATGCGCGCCAGCGGTTTGAGCTTGAGCTGCTCGGCTTTCTCTGGTGTTGTGATGAGCAGCGCAGCGGCGCCGTCGGAGAGCGGCGAGGAGTTTCCCGCCGTGACGCTGCCGCCTTTTTTAAAGCTCGCTTGCAGGCCGGCGAGAATTTCCAAAGTGGTATCGGCACGCGGCCCTTCATCTTTGTCGTGGACGATCGTTTTACCGCGCTGGACTATTTCAAACGGAATAATTTCGTCTTTGAGCCGGCCGTCTTGCTGCGCCTTGAGCGCTTTCTGATGACTGGCGAGAGCGAGCTTGTCTTGGTCTTCGCGGCTGATCTGATATTTCTCCGCCACGTTTTCGGCGGTCTCGCCGTTGTTGATCAATGAGTAAAGCTCGCCCATGCGCTTGTTAGGAAAGCGCCAGCCGAGCGAGCTGTCATACATTTGCACATCGCCGCGCTGAAAAGCATTGGCCGGCTTCGCCATCACCCAGGGGCCGCGTGTCATGCTCTCGACGCCGCCGGCAACGAACAGGTCGCCGTGATCGGTCTCCACCGCGCGTCCCGCTTGGTTGATCGCTTCGAGGCCGGAGCCGCATAAACGGTTCACGGTCGCGCCGGGGATTGTGTAGGGAAGTCCGGCAAGCAACGAGGCGTTACGCGCGACGTTGCGCGAGTCCTCGCCGGCTTGATTGGTGCAGCCGAAGTAGACGTCTTCGATCCCGTCTTTATTGATGCCGGTCTTGGCGACCATTTTCGCGATTATATACGCGGCGAGGTCGTCGGTGCGAACGTCTTTAAAAATTCCACTATGCCGGCCCATCGGCGTGCGCACGGCTTCAACGATGACTGCTTCTCTCATAATTTCACCTGACCTTCTTGATAGCTGTAAAATCCTCGGCCGCTGGTCTCGCCGAGGAATCCAGCGATGACTAATTTTTTCAACAGCGGCGCCGGGCGATAGCGGTCATCGCCGGTCTCGCGTTGCAAGCCTTCGAGCACGGCGAGCACTTCATCCAAGCCGATTCGGTCGGCCCACTTGAGCGGCCCTTGCGGATAGTTGACGCCGAGACGCATGGCAACGTCGATCTCATCCGCCGTGGCGACGCCTTCTTCGAGACTGCGCGCGGCTTCGTTAATAATCAAACTCAAAATGCGCGGAAAGGTCAGCCCCGGCGCGTCTTTGACGCGAACAGTTTCTTTACCGAGGGAGTTGAAAAGCTGCTCCGCTTGCGCCAGCGCTGGCTCTGTGGTTCTAAGGCCGCCGGTCAATTCGATCAATTTACGATCCTTGAGCGGATAAAATGTCGCGAAGCCGACTAGCCTTTCGGGTTTTTTGATCCACGAAGCCATTTGCGTCACGGTGAAGCGCAGGCAAGCGCTGACGATGACGGACGCCGGCGGCAACGAGGCATCGAGACGTTGCAGCACGGCGCGCTTTTTATCTTCGGCGCCGGTTTCCGTATCGATGACAAAGTTGGTCGTCGAGGACACGGCAGTGGCGTCGTTAAGTTGTGATGCCTCCAGGCCCTGCGCTTGTCCTGAAGCGAGCAGCTCTTCCGCCAGGCGGTTTTTGCCGATGATCGCAACGCTACTTTTTGTCATAGCTGTAAAACCCCCGTCCGGTTTTGCGCCCAAGATTGCCACCGGCGACCATGCGTTGTTGGATCGGGCTGGGGCGAAATCTGGGATCTTCGAAGAAGGAGCGGTAGAGCGACTCGGTGGCGGCGAAGTTTATGTCGTTGCCGATCAAGTCCATCAGTTCAAAAGGCCCCATGCGAAAATTGCCCGCTTCTTTCATGATGCGGTCGATGGTTTCCACCGAAGCGTCGCCGTCGCCCAGGACGCGCAAGCCTTCATTGTAAAACGGCCGGGCGATGCGGTTGACGATGAAGCCCGGCGTGTCTTTGGCGCGCGCCGGTGTTTTGCCCATCGCTTTCATCAACGCCGTGGCTTTCTCTATCGTCGCTGCACTTGTCCGGTCGCCTTGAATCACTTCGACCAAGGCCATCAGCGGCGGCGGATTGAAAAAATGGAGACCGAGCACGCGCTCTTGATGCACCGTGCTGGCGGCGATGGCGGTGACGTTGAAAGACGAAGTATTGGTCGCGAGCAGCGTTTCCGGTCCGCAGATCGCGTCGAGCTGTTTGAAAATATCACGCTTAAGGTCGAGCTTTTCCGGCGCCGCCTCGATGACCAGCGCGCTACCTTTGGTGTCTTCGAGATGGGTGCTGGTGCGAAAGCGGTCGAGAATGTCTTTTTCTTGTTCGGCGCTGAGCTTGCCACGATCGCGGCTCCCTTGAAGAAAAGTTTTCACGCGCCCCATGCCGGTGTCGACGAACTCCTGCTTGACATCATAGACAAGCGTTTCGAAGCCGGCTTGCGCCGCGACTTGAGCTATCCCAGCACCCATGGTGCCGGCGCCCAACACAGAAATCTTTCCAGTTTGAGTAGCCATAGAGTTTTCAGTCTCGAGTTTAGCGTCCCGCGTCTAGCGTTCCAACCCTAGACCCCAGACGCGAGACGCAAAACTATTTTCCCGTAAACACCGGTGGGCGTTTTTCCAAGAACGCTTTCACGCCTTCGTCATAGTCGGCGCTGCGGCCGGCGATCTCTTGTAGGTATGCTTCGTATTCCAAATCCGATTCGACATTGGGCAAATTCGCATGATTGACGGCGCGCTTGATCAAACCAATGCCGCGCGGCGCGCGGGCAACTTGTTCGGCGATCGCTCGCGCCGATGCCGCGAACTCCGCGGCCGGAAAAACCCGTGCGACCAAGCCGATGCGCTGCGCTTCCTTGGCATCGACGGTATCGCCGAGCAGCAGGAGTTCCATCGCTTTGCTGAGGCCGACGAGACGGGTGAGAATGAAGCTGCCACCGGAATCCGGCGCTAGGCCGACGCGGACGAAAGATTGAATGAACTTCGCTTCCTCGGAAGCCACGCGTAGATCGCAGGCGAGAGCGAAGTTGCAGCCGGCGCCGGCGGCAACGCCATTGACCGCGGCGATGACGATTTTCTCCATGCCGCGAATTTGGCGGATCATCGGATTGTATTTTTCGCGCAGCGAGGCGCCCAACGAGCCTTTTTGTTCCGGCGTGCGGCCTTTCAAATCTTGTCCGGCGCAAAACGCCCGGCCGGCGCCGGTGATCATGAAGCAACGGACTTCCTTGTCGCGTTCGCCGTCGCGCAAGGCTTCGAGCACTTCCTTGTTCATCTGCGGGATAAACGCGTTCAGCGACTGCGGCCGGTTGAGCGTGATAGTCGCCACGCCGTTTGGTTTTTCGTAGATGATGGTTTCGTAGGCCACGGTGGATGAATCTCCTTGTCACCGTCTCGGGCAGCCACATAGGGCTGCCCCTACCTGCCTTTGAACTCCGGTTTGCGCTTTTCGAGAAATGCTTTCATGCCTTCGCTGCGGTCTTCCGAGGCGAACAGCAGATAGAACGATTTACGCTCGAACTCCAAGCCTTCATCAAGCGCGCTGTTCGCCGCTTTGAGCACGGCTTCCTTGGCCGCTTTGATCGCGAGCTGTGGTTTGGCGGCGATTTTCTTGGCGATGTTCTTTGCTTCTTCCAGACAGAGCTCGCCGGGCACGACGCGATTGACCAAGCCGAGCCGCTCGGCATCCGCGGCGCTTAGCATGTCGCCGGTAAGGACCAATTCCATGGCGCGATGTTTACCCAGGACGTGAGTTAATCGTTGGGTACCGCCGCTGCCGGGGATGATTCCTAAATTCACTTCTGGCTGGCCGAAGCGCGCCGATTCGGACGCGATTATAATGTCGCAGCTCATGGCCAACTCGCAGCCGCCGCCCAGAGCGAAGCCGCTCACGGCCGCAATTACCGGTTTAGAAATTTTATTGATCTTATCGCGGTAGGCGAGCCGCTCCTGAATCCGTTCGTCGAACGGTCCGCGCTCGGCCATTTCTTTAATATCGGCGCCGGCGGCGAAGACCTTTTCTCCGCCTGTGACGATGATCACGCGCACTTCCGCGTCGTGATCGAGCTCCTGCATCGCCAGTGACAGGTCTTTGACCAGACCGTAGGAAAGCGCGTTGAGAGCTTGCGGGCGATTGAGCGTGACGACGGCGACGGCGCCGTCTTTTTCGACGATAACGTTTTCAAAATCCATGTTGGTTTTTAAGAAATACACCAGCGCTGGGAGTGATTCAAGGCAGGTTTTCATGCTATTTTAAAAAGGACGTTTCAGGGAATTCATTAGTTTCCTGACTCTGGGAGCTGAAATGCTTTTCGCTACACTCAATAAATCCCAAAGGCAATGAGGCGTGATTAGGACCGTGGTTGTTGATCTCGGCGGCGTGCTATTCTCGGAAGGAAAGTCCGTGGCATTAGAGAAGTTGTCGACAATGCACGGTTATGACAGAGCCTTGGTCGGCGCTATCCTGTCGTCGCCAAAGAGCATTTTACTTCGTAAAGGACTCCTGTCCGATGCCGACTTCTGGCGCTGGGCGCAGCAGCAACTGCCGGCAAGTTACGATAGCCGCTTGATCCAAGACGAATGGTACAACGGTTATATTCTCGACCAAGAGATTTATGCGCTCGTTTCAAAATTGCGAAATAAATACTCGATCGTCGCATTCTCGGGAAACATAAAAAGCCGCGTCGCGTTTTTGCAAGAAAAATACCACTTCCGCCACCTGTTCGATATCGAAGTTTATTCCTTTGACTTTCACATGACCAAGCCTGAGCCAGCGTTCGTCGAGGCGATGATCGCAAAGTCTGGTGCGCTGCCTGAAGAGATCGTTTATATCGATGACAACGATACCTATGCTCAACCCGCACGGGATTTAGGTGTGAACGTCGTCATCCACCAACAGGGGGACACCGCTAGACTAAGGGTCGCGCTGGTGCAACGTGGGGTGGATTGTTAGCGCGCTGACGTGTTACAGGAAGTTAATTTGACAGTCACGCGGCTGGCTAAGAATCCGACAAACAAGGAGGAATTCTATGCAAACGGCAATCTCTAGCCTGCTTTTCAAATCTCATCCGCTCGGTGACGTGATCGATCTGGCGCGCGATCAAGGTGTGTCGTGGCTGGAGGTTTGGACAGAGCACCTGTGGCGTGACGACAAGGGCGATCTGCTTAAACGGCTGCGTCAGTCTGGACTAAGCCTATCGGTCCACGGTCCCATTGGGGATCTCAACATCACTTCAAGCAATCAGGGCATCCGGGAAGAATCGATCCGGCAGGTTATCCAAGGCATCGAAGAGGCGGCGGCGATGGGCGCCAAGGTCATCACCGTTCATCCGGGTTTTCTTACCGGTCGACAGGACGCGTCGGACGATATCTGGGACATGCAAATCAGCGCTTTTGCGCGCTTCGCTAGCCGGGGCAAAGAACTGGGCCTGGTTATTGCTATGGAGACAATGGAGAAGCGCAACAAAGAAGTGGTGATTTATCCTGAGATCGCTAACCAAATTGTCGACGCTGTGAACATGGAGAATTTTGGCGTGACCTTCGATGTCTCGCACGCCCATACGGTGATGGACGTGGTGGAATTTATCCGCGCCCTGCGAAAAATCAGCCATATTCACATCAGCGATACCAAGGACGGAAAAGTTCACGCGCTGATGGGCCAAGGTGAAATTGCCTTCGGGCCGGTACTGCAAGCGCTGAAAGAAAAATATGACGGCGCGCTGGTGATAGAAGGATGGAATCGCAAGGACGAAATGGGGATGGTGCAGAAATCAACCGCCTTTCTCAATGCGCAGTTGGCGAAACTACAAGCGTTTTAGGAGCTTCAACAGCGAGGTGTGCCATGAAAAAGTTCTTTGGTCGATTGAGTCTAACCCTACTGGTCGCTAGCGGGATATTTGCGTTCAACCCGCCAATTGTTTTTGCCCAGGCCAAAGCTCCGAGCCGAGTTCTGCTTTACACTTCCGTGCCGCAGGAACTGGCGACCCAATTTGCCGCCGCTTTCATGAAGAAGCGGCCGGATATCAGAGTAGAAATATACCGCGCCGGAAGCACGGAAGTGGGCGCCAAAATCGCCGCGGAGCGTGAGGTCGGAGGAATCCGCGCCGACCTGTTGTGGCTCGCCGATGCGCCGATTTATTATGACCTCAGAAAGCGCGGCGAGCTATTCGCGTACATTTCGCCCGAGGCGGCAGCGATTCCCGCCGAGCTCAAAGATCCGAAAGGGCTTTTCACCGCGGGGCGGCTGATCAACATGATCATTGCGGTTAACACTGAGGTGATCCCGCTGAAGGACGCTCCCAAGTCTTGGAAGGATTTTCCCGATGTTGGCAACAAGGCCGTCATGGGCAACCCGCTCTATTCCGGTTCCAATTTTGTTACTGTAGCCGCCTTCGTGCAAAAGGATGGCTGGGGCTGGTTCGAGCGAGCAAGAGCCAAAGGGGTCGTTATCGTGCGTGGGAACTCTGATGCGGCTACGGCGCTGGCTGGCAAAGAATTCGGAATCGCCATGACGCTCGACTATATCATCGCGGGGTTGATCAAGAAGGGCGCGCCGCTCGCGACCGTCTGGCCTTCGGATGGTGCGATCTCGGTGCCGAGTCCGATTGCGATTATCAAGGGAACTAAGAATCCCAATGGCAGTAAAGCGTTCGTCGACTACGTGTTATCGAAGGAAGGCCAGGAATTTCTGGTGAAGCAGGAAGTGATCCCGGTACGAGGTGATGTCAAACCTCCGCTGGGGCAGCCATCGGCAAAACAAATCAAATTCCTGCCGATTCCCTACGAGTGGGCGGCTGACAACGCTCCAGCTATCCGAGAGAAATTCGAGAAAACGATGCTTCAGTAGGCGAGCGCAGCGCGCCTCAAGTTTTGCGAATGACACCTGCCAATTTCGACCGCCGTTATCTTTTGATGGCGGCGGCCGGCGTCTTTGTTCTGCTGATCGTTATTTATCCACTATGGCAGGTCCTCTTTAGAAGCTTCCTGGACGCCGGCGTCCTGTCTCTAAAAAGCTATCAAAAAGTTTTTTCGTATCCCAGCTACTACCGGGCGCTGCTGAACTCGGTTTGGATATCCTGCGCAACTGCCGCAATGTGCATGGTACTCGGTGTTCTGTTGGCCTTTCTCGTGGTGCGCACGGATCTCCCCGGCAAAAAAACTCTGCGGACCTTGTTAGTTCTGCCCTACGCGCTCCCGTCGTTTTTTGCCGCGATCGCTTGGATCCAACTTTTGGGTCCGCAAGGATACCTCGCGAGGCTATTCCTTCAAGTCTTTGGTTTCGCGACGGTGCCTTGGAATATCTACAGTGCGGGTGGCATCGTCTTCGTGCTTACGGTGCACTATTTCATATTGGTTTTTATCACGGTCGCGGGCGCATTGGAGCGCATGGACGCCAGCCTCGAAGAGGCGGCGCGCGCCTCTGGGGCCAGCACCTACCAAATTATGCGCCAGATAACCTTGCCTCTGGTTCTGCCCGCGATTATGGCTGGCGGCTTACTAGCGTTTATCGGCGCCCTCGCCAATTTCGGCATACCGGCGCTTCTGGGTATGAGAGCGAGATTTTTTGTGCTCACGACCAGCATCTATTACGCCTTGGCGATCCCCGATTTCGGCCTGGCCACGGCGCTCTCCAGCATGCTCGTGTTAGTCGCGCTGGCAGCGATGGCGATTCAGTTTGGTATTCAAAAAGGTGAGAGCCGCTTCACGGTTATATCCGGCAAGGCGGTTCACCCCGCCGAGCTCAAACTACGCTCGATGCGATATCCGCTCTTTTTGTTGATCTCGGCTATTGTTGTCTTTATATCGATCTTGCCGCTTCTTTCCATGGTCCTGACCGCGCTGATGCGCTATTGGGGCGCTCCGATCGCCG